>DATLIF010000258.1:0-12878 GCA_035539575.1 Fimbriiglobus sp.
CGCATTATCCCCCACCGCCCCCATCGCGCCAAAAAACAGGACTTACCCCAACCCAAGCGCCAGACTCGCAGTCCGTCCGTCACCCGGGTCCACACCAACGGCTTCGTGCCGCACGACTCCATCCTGAATAGTGCGAACTCCTCTGATATCAATAGCTTACGCATCGATTATGGCGAGGTCCGCGTGGCAGGTGGAGAGGACCTCTTCCAGCGTTGTCGTTCCCTTAAGTGCTTTCAAGACACCGTCTTCGAGCAGAGTCTTCATGTCACCCGACCGGGCCTTTCGGCGGATTTCCTGGGTCGGGGCCTGGGCGAAGGTCAACTCCCGGATCTGCGAGTTCATTCGCATCATCTCGAATATGCCATAGCGTCCGCGATAACCCGACTGACGGCAATGGTTACAGCCGCGTCCCTTGGTGAAATTCGCCTTGGCAACTTGTTCCGGCGTGATGCCCGCCGCTCGAAGTTCACCCTCTGGCGGGGTGTACGGCTCCTTGCATTTCGGGCAGTTAATACGCACAAGCCGCTGGGCCATGATCGCGATCACGGACGACGCAATGAGGAACGGAGGCACCCCGATGTCCACCAACCGCGTAACAGCGCTGGGCGCGTCGTTCGTATGTAGCGTTGAAAACACCAAGTGTCCGGTCAGAGATGCCTGTACGGCGATCTCGGCTGTCTCCTTGTCGCGGATTTCGCCCACCAGGATGATGTTCGGGGCCTGTCGCAGCATCGCACGGATGATCCGGGCGAAGTTCAGGCCGATCTGGTGCTTCACCTCGACCTGATTGATGCCAGGCAGATAGTATTCGACCGGGTCTTCGGCCGTGATGATCTTGCGGTCTGGCCGGTTCAGCTCGTTGAGGGCAGCGTACAGGGTGGTCGTCTTGCCCGAGCCGGTCGGACCGGTCACGAGGAAAATGCCGTTGGGGCGCTTGATGATGTTCTGGAAGCGGATGTAGTCGTCTTCGCCGAAGCCGAGGTCGCGGATGTTCACCGTGATGTTGCCACGGTCGAGGATACGCATCACCGCCGACTGACCGTGGACCGTGGGGAGCATACTCACCCGCAGGTCAAAGTGCTTGCCCTGGACGGTCATCTTGATCCGGCCGTCCTGGGGTCGGCGCTTTTCGCTGATGTCGATGCTGCCCATAATTTTGATACGGGACAGTAGTGACGCCAGGAGCCGGCGAGGGGCGGCGTCGCGCTCGACCAGCAGGCCGTCGATGCGGTAGCGGACCCGGACGCGGTCGGCGAACGGCTCGATGTGGATGTCCGAGGCCCGCAGGCTGATCGCCTCGGAGATGATCAGGTTGACCAACCGGACGACCGGGGCGTCGCTCTCGTCGGCCGCGGCGATGGCGGCGGTGCTTTCGACCTGCGTGAACTCGATGGCGGTGTCGGTGAACTCGACGAGCATCGAGTCCACCGACTCGGTCTCGGTCTGGCCGTAGTTGCGGTTGATGGAGTCCTGGATCTGCTCCTGGACGGCGAGGACCGGCTGGACGTCCTTGTTCAGGATGAACTGGAGCTTCTGGAGGGTATCGTAGTTGGTCGGGTCGGCGGTAATGATCTTGAGGACGTTGCCCTCCAGGGCCAGCGGCAGGACGAGGTTCTCGCGGGCGACCGACTCGGGGACGAGTTCGATGACCGCCTTGGGAATCTCGACGGAGGCGAGGTCCACGAACTGCAGGCCGTGGTACTCCGCCATCGCCGCGACGACTTCCTGCGGGGTGGCGTAGTTCTGCTTGGCCAGCGCGTCCTGGAGTTTGACACCGGTGGCGGTAGCAAACTGCTGGGCCTCCTCCAGTTGCTCCGGACTGAGGACCTTCTTCTTGAGCAACAGGTCGGTGAAGTCGCCGCGGGCCTTGGCCATCTCTGGCACTCCTGATTCAGGGCGCTAGGGGTCACGTCCGGGGGCGGAGTCCGCACCGGTGGGCGGGTACGGTGAAGCGGCTGACAGGTCGGGCATAGAAGACAGGCGCAGCCGTGACCGGACGAGGCATGATGAGAGCCTGATGAAGTCAGTATTTGCGACGGGGGCAAAGTCCACAAGGGAAAATTGGTTAGAATCTGCCGAGGTGCTGTAAGTTCTCAGGGTTGGCGCGGTTACCTGGGACCGCGGCCGGGACGGCCGCGGTCCCAGGGATCATCGAGGACGTTCTCATGCCGAGGCTGTCGTGGTGGGTGGTTTCGCTCCTGGCCCTGTGCCCGACGGCCCGCGGTCAGGACGCGGTGAAGCCGCTGGCGCGCGTGGCGTTCGGGTCTTGTGCGGACCAGACCAAGCCGTGCCCGGTCTGGACGCGGATCGCCGAGCAGAAGCCGGACCTGCTGGTGCTCCTGGGCGACAACGTCTACACGGACATCGAGGACGGCAAGCTCGTCCCGGCCAACCCCGCCAAGATCGCCAAGTGCTACCGGGAGCTGGCGGCCATCCCGGCGTTCCAGTCGCTGCGCAAGCTGTGCCCCGTCCTGACCACCTGGGACGATCACGACTACGGGACGAACGATGGCGACGTGAACTACCCGCACAAGGAGGAGTCACGGCGGCTGTTCCTGGACTTTTGGGGGGTGCCGGCGAACTCGCCGCGGCGGCAGCGGCCGGGGATCTATCACGCCGAGACATTTGGCCCGCCGGGCAAGCGGGTGCAGGTGATCCTGCTCGACGGCCGCAGCTTCCGCAGCAAGATCGAGACGGCCGCCCAGCCGCTGCCCGGCACCCGCATCCGCCCGTACCTGCCGAACACCGAGAAGGACGCGACGTTCCTCGGCGACGCCCAGTGGAAGTGGCTGGAGCAGCAGTTGAGGCAACCGGCCGAGTTGCGGCTGTTGTGTTCCGGCATCCAGGTGGTGTCGGACGAACACCCGTTCGAGAAGTGGGCAAACATCCCGGCCGAGCGGGAGCGGCTGTACCGGCTGATCCGCGAGACCAACGCGAACGGGGTGGTGGTGCTCAGCGGCGATCGACACCTGGGCGAGTTGTCGCTGGACGCAGACGCGGCCGGCTACCCGCTGTACGACCTGACGGCCAGCGGGCTCAACCAGGCGACGAAGGCGTGGCGGGCGACCGAGAAGAACGGCAAGCGAGTCGCCGGGATGCCGTACGGCGACCACTTCGGGCTGGTGACGGTGGACTGGGCGGCGAAGGACCCGGTGGTGAGCCTGCAGTTGCGGGATGACGCGGGGGAGGTGGTCTTCCGCCAGGCGTTCCCGCTGAGCCTGCTGAAGGCGAGGGGCGAACCGGTGGTGAAGCTGCCGGAGGGGGTGATCGGCCCGGAGCAGGCGCGGCGGATGCTCGGCCAGGAGGTCACGGTGCAGTTTCCGGTCCGCGGCGGTCGGGCGGTCGGCATGGGCAAGCGGATCCTGCTGAACTCGGAGCCGGACTTCCGCAGCGAGCGGAACTTCACGGTGGTGGTCAACGAGAAGGCGATGACCGGTCGGTTCGAGAAGGCGACGTTCGCCGCGTTCAAGGACAAGACGATCCGGGCCAAGGGGAAGGTAACGAAGTACGAGGACCAACTGGAGATCAGCGTCGAGGACGCGAAGCAGTTGGAGATCGTCGAGAAGAAGTGATCCGGGTTGGCCGCGAGGTGGATCGTGAGCGGCGGGCAGGCCCGCGCTCGGCTGACGCCTCGCGGCTAACCGGTTATGATGCGTCCGCCTTGTAGGCCGCTTTCAGCCACCTCCGGGCCTCGCCGTCGAAGTCCTTCGCCGCCGTCAGTGGGATCAGGTGCCGCTGCCGGTCATTGCCCTTCGCCCGCGGGTTGACGAGGAGCAACGAAAAGACCGGGGCACGCGGCCCCGGTCGGTGACGGTCGCAGCGGTCGGGCGGTCAGTTCCGCCCGGGGATGCCCTCGATCTCGCCGGCCGGCCGGGACACGGCCGGGAGCTGGAACGGGGGCAGGGTATTCTCCCCCGCCTTGACCTGCGCGGTGAGCTTCGAGTGGGCCATGCCGTACCAGCCCTGGAGCCGGTCGGTGTCGGGCGGCTCGGCCCCCTCCGGGACCTCGGGCGGCCAGGTCATGAGCACCTGGTAGGAGCCCTCGGGGGCTCCGTCCCCGTCGGCGTAGGTGGACAGGGTGAACTTCCCGTCCGGGCCGGTCACAGCGTGGGGGTTGACCGGGGTGGGGGTGCCGCCGGCCGCGTTGAAGTACACGTGGACCCCCGCGGCCGGCTTGCCAGCGTACAGCACCTGCCCGGACACCGGGTAGACCGGGACCGGGCCGGGCTCGGACTCACACCCGCACACGACCAGCACGGCGACGGGCAACAAGCTTAGTACGGTCCTCACGTCAGCACTCCGGGTCAAAAGTCGTTCGGGACGATGTCCTCTCCCTGGCGGGAGAGCAGCTTCACGAACAGCCGGATCGGCATGCTCGACCGGATGAAGTGGACCGACCCGTCGCAGAAGACGTGGTTGGCCCCGCCGGAGTGGAAGCTGTAGACCTCGTCGGTGTTGGCACAGTTGGTGTGGCACGGGCCGACACCGCCGGTGCCGTTCGGCTGGGTGCCGTGGGTGATGAACTCGTTGTCGCGGTCGGCCCACCCGCCGTGGGGGGTCGATCCGCCCATCACGCCCGCCCGCCAGCGGTCTGGGCGGCCGGCGATCTCGGAGATGGCGATGGTGTTCGAGGTGCCGTCGCGGACCTCCGGGAGGCTCCAGGCCGCGTTGACCTCCAGGGCGCCGTCGCGGAACTTGTTGTGGCCGACCGGGTCCACGAAGTTGTTGCTACTCAGCTCCAGGTCGGCGCTGTAGCCGTTGTTCGGGGCGTAGTCAGTGGGGGCCGCCCGGACCGCGACGCCGCGGACGGTCTTCTCGTTGAGCTTGCCGGCGGACGGGTTGCTCGGGCAGACGAAGATCGGGATCTGCGTGTCGATCACGCCCGCGGCCTGCGCCTCCCAGTTCACGGCCATGTTGTACCGGTTGCCCAGCGGGCTCTGCTCGATGTACGGCAGCAGGAACGGGGACCAACTGTGGACCACGTTGCCTGTGATGCCGAGCTTCTTGGCGGTGATCGCGTAGGACGGATCGGTGCTGGAGTTGTGGTCGAGCGCCCCGGGCGGCAGGTGGCCGGTGGTGCTCTGGTAGTTGTGCAGGGCCAGGCCGATCTGCTTGAGGTTGTTCTGGCACTTGGTCCGGGCGGCGGCCTCGCGCACCTTCTGGACGGCGGGCAGCAAGAGGCCGATCAGGATGGCGATGATCGCGATCACCACCAACAGCTCAATGAGCGTGAACCCCCGGCGCGGGGTGCAACGTCGGTTCATGGGGCAGCCTCGGGTGGGAATGAAATACAGGCGTCGGCCGCAAGGTGCGGCCGACGTGGGATGTCCGGGTGCGGTTAGTAGTCGGCGTTAATGACTTCGCCGTCGGCGATCAGGCAGATCCGCATCCAGTTGGCGGAGTCGATCCCGAAGCGGATGAAGCGGACCGACCCGTCGCCCAGGGCGGCGACGAACCCGCCGGAGTGCGACCCGCCGAACCGCTCGGACCAGAAGTTGGCCTGGGTGCGGTTGGGGTGCTCGCTGTCGGACTGGGGCACGACGTGGCCGAACCGGACGTGGTCCTGGTCCCAGCCGGAGTTGTTCCAGACCTCGTTGTCTCCGCCGGCCCAGCCGAGGGTGGTGGGGTGGACCTGCTTCTCGCCGACCATGATGGTGTTGGACAGGCCGTCGGCCACGTCGGTCAGCTTGCGGGTCTGCTCGATCGGGGCGTTGGCCGGCTTGGTGCTGCTGGGGCTCTTCCACTGGCGGACGAGCATCCCCTCGCGGCCCTCGCCGCCCATGTCCCGGCCGCCGTTGCCGGCGTAGCAGGACCGGCCGCCGTTGGAGTACAAGGTCGCCTGTCGGCGCGACGGGCAGTAGTAGGTCTTGATCAGGGACTGGGCAACGGCCGTGTCACTGGGCGCCCTGTAGACGTTGTCCTGCTCGATGTACGGCAGGATGTGGTACATCCACGTCCAGCCGGCCCGGATATTGGCGTTGCAGCAGTTCTTGTCCGGCCCGTCGGAGCCGGCGTGCGGCAGGTAGTTCAGGGCGTCATTGTGACTGTGGAACGCCAGGCCGATCTGCTTGAGGTTGTTTGTGCACTGGGTGCGGGCGGCCGCCTCGCGGACCTTCTGCACCGCCGGGAGCAGCAGGCCGATCAGGATGGCGATGATCGCGATCACCACCAGCAACTCGATCAACGTAAACGCGGTACGGCGGTGCCGTAAGGACATCGACGCGACTCCCGGGGAGAACAGAATGGCCACGGTTTGACCGTGGCCGGGGGCAGGAATGCTTAAATTAAGACGGGATAAAGAAGAAACGCAAGTGGATTCGTGAAGAAACCGTGAAGGCGGAAGTGCTCCCGTCACGGGACCGTCACAGATAACAGTTCAGTGGTCGTTTTCTTGCCGATTGCCGGGGTGAGCATGGTCGATTTGACCAGCCCACCCGGCACCTCGTCGGAGGTCCAGGTGGTGATGTGGACCTGCCCGGCCTCGTTGCTCGCCCGGCCCTCGTGCCGTCGTGTCTTGTACGTCCGGCCGCCGACTGCGACGACCTCGTCTTGATCGGCGGCGCCGGGCGGCTTGCCGAAATCGTCCTTGCTTACACCCGGTGGCAAGTGGACGAGCCGGGAGTTTGTCAGCCGCTCCGGGGGGTTCGTGGTCTCCACGCCGTCGTATCGTTTCGTGGCTGCCACCATTTCGACCACTGCCAGTTCGTCGGTCAACTCGATCAACTTGTAGGTGGTGGTGGTCGTCGTGACCCCCTTCTCGCCGTCCGCCCCGGTGACCGCCCGATAGGTGACGGTCGTCCCGGTTTTGAACCCGGACCACCGCTGGTACGCCGGGTTGACGACCAACTCCGGCGGCTCGGAGACCGGCGGTTCAGCCTCGGCCCCGTTCCGTGCGGGGGTAGGTCGGGAGCAACCGCTCACTAGCGGCGCGAGGACCAGGACTGTGAGCAGGGTGCGGGTCACGGTTCGTTACTCTTGATCTTGGTGCCGCGAGCGCCGCCGGCCCTGTGCAGGCCGGCGGCGGGTATCTATCTCCGCTTCTTCTTGGCCGGGGTGGCAGTGCCGGAGCCGCCCCGCTCGTCGTCCTCGACCCGCTTGTCCTCCTCGCGGATCTTCTGTTTCTCCTCCTCGGTCAGCGGGGCGGTGTTCAGGGCCGGCGACCCCGAACACCCCACGCCGACGGTGGCCGCCAGACCGATCATCAGTACCCAGTAGCGCATCGCAGCCCTCGCTTACAGATCGTGGCTGAACGGCATGCCGTCGTCGGCGACGCACGCCCGCATGTACATCACCGGGTCCGCGGCGAACCGGACGAACCGGACCGACCCGTCGGAGAAGGCGGCGTTAAGCCCGCCGGAGTGCGACGACCCGAAGTACCGCCGCCAGACGGTCGCGGTGGCCGCCACATTCGGGGTGATCCCGGGGACGATGATGTTCGGGTCGGTGTCCGCCTTGGGCGGGAAGTGGTAGCGGATGTTGTCCTCGTCCCACCCGGAGTTGTTCCACCGCTCGTTGTCTCCGCCGTCCCGCCCGTGCTGGCTCGGGGGGAGGCACTTCTCGGCCACGGCGATGGTGTTGGAGGAGCCGTCCGGGATGCCGACTGCGGTCCGCTTGGCCCCGCGGCCGGGCCATACCACCACGCCCTGGTGGCCGCCGAAGCTCGCGAAGTTTTCGCCGGTTCGCTCGTTGCGGCGCGGGCTCTTGCCGATCGGCGGGGCGGGGATGTCGCCGTACCCCTCGTGCATCTCCCCCTGGTAGAACCCGGCGTTGCCGGCGTAGTCGCTGCGGGCGAACTGGCTGCCGTAGACCGTCGGGGACCGGCGGGTCGGGCAGTAGTAGATCTTCACCATCTGCCGGGCCACCTCGTTCTCGCCGGCGGCGCCGCTGGGGATCGGGAAGTACGGCGGGTCGTCCCGGCCCATCTTGTAAATGTTGTCTTGCTCGATGTACGGCAGGATCTGGTACATCCAGTTCCACCCCCGGCGGGTGGACGCCCGGCAGCAGGTGGACCCCTCGTACTGGCCGGGGGCCTCGTCGTAGTCGTAACCGGCCGGATTGGGGCTGCCGCCCGTGTCAATCGCTTGCGGGTCGCCGTCCATCCCGCCGCGGGGGAAGTACCCCATGGCGCTCTCGTGGTTGTGGAAGGCCAGGCCGATCTGCTTGAGGTTGTTCTGGCACTGGGTGCGGGCGGCCGCCTCGCGGACCTTTTGCACCGCGGGCAGCAGCAGGCCGATCAGGATCGCGATGATCGCGATCACCACCAGCAACTCAATCAGGGTGAAGGCGTGTCGGTGCCGGGCTCGGATGGACATCACGCACCTTTCCGTAGAGGAATGAAGGCCCCGCCGTGCGAACGGTGGGGCGGCCAATCAGGCGTGATGAGGTTAGCGGCCGGACCCGGAGGATGAGGGGTGGCTTCCGGGTAGAAAACGTGAAACTGTTAAAGCGGCTTAATCCTCCGGGACAATGGCCTCGGCCTCGATCTCGACCAGCATGTCCGGGTCGATGAGGCGGCTCACTCCGACCATCGTCGCCGCCGGGCGAACGCCCCCGAAGAACTCGCCGTGCGCCAAGCCGACCTTCTCCCAGTCGGAAATGTCCGTCAGGTACATGCGAGTGCGGACGACGTGCTCCAGCCCGGCCCCTGCGGCTTCCAGGGCGGTCTGGATGGTTCGTAACGCCTGGACCGCCTGGGCATAGGCGTCATTCTTGCCAATGAGCCCCGACGGGGTCATGGCGGTACACCCCGAGACGTAGACGAACGGCCCGACCCGCACCGCCCGGGAGTAGCCGATCACCGGCTCCCAGGGGCCGCCGCTGCCGATGGTGTGGCGTTTCATGGGTCGCAGGTCTTGTGAGCGTCGAGAACTGATTTCCGGGCCGCCCTCCGTGTCGGCCCCTACGGAGGCATCGTAGGGGCCGACACGGAGGGCGGCCCGTTTCACCCGAGTTTTGGCAGCAGGTTCGCTAACTCCGCGAACGACCCGAGTACGCGGTCCGGGCCGGAGTCCTCGGCCGATTCCAGGCCGGCGGCCCCGCCCAGGACCAGCCACACCGGCACGCCCGCGGCCCGTGCGGCGTGGACGTCCACCGCCATGTCCCCGACATAGACCGCCTCCGCCGGTGAATCTCCGAGCCGGCGCAGGGCCTCCAAGAGCATAGCGGGATCCGGCTTGGCCCGTCCGCCGACGTCGTCCGGTCCGAGTGTCTCGGCGATCGCGGGCCGCAAACCCAGGTGGTCTACAAGGTTACGGGTAAACTCCACCCGCTTGTTGCTACACACCGCCAGCCGATACCCCCGGCTCGCGAGGGTTGCCACGGTATCCAGGACACCCGGCATCGGCTTGGTGCCGGCCAGCATGACGGTCGCGTGGTGTTCCCGGTAAAGGGCCACCGCCGCGTCGGTTGGGGCGTTCGGGACGAGGTCCGCCATGAGCTGTTCCAGCCCAAGCCCGACATGCCGGCGGACCTCGCGCTCGGGCAGCTCCGGCAGGCCGTACGTTCGGCGGACGTGGTTGGTGCTGGCGGCGATGGCGCCGAAACTGTCGGCCAGGGTTCCGTCGAAATCGAACAGCACCGCTCGGGTCGGCATGGTTGTCTCCGGGGGGCACGTCGGGATATGGTATCGGGTGCCCGACCCCCGCCGACCCCGAGGGGACGCAATGACGCCCCAGCCGGACCCGACCCCGACCACCGATCTCCCGCCGCCGTCTCCCGAGCAGGTCTTCCGGGAGTACGCCCCCCGCATCTACAACCTGGCTCGCCGGATGCTCGGCAACGACGCGGACGCCGAGGACGTCACCCAGGACGTGCTCGTGCAGGTGGTGCGCAAGCTCCACACCTTTCGCGGCGATGCACAGTTGCCGACCTGGCTGCACCGGGTGACGGTCAACGCGGCGCTGGCGCACCGGGAGAAGCGGGCGAACCGCCAGAAGCGGGAGTCGGTCACCGGTGACGACGAGGCGCTGGAGGCGATCGCCGCCGACCCGCCGACCGCCGGGGTGCGGCTGCCGCGTCCGGGGATCGAGGCGACCCCGGACGAGAACATCCTCGCCGCCGAGCAACGGGCAGTGATCGAGCGAGCGATCGCGAAGCTGCCAGAGGGATTCCGTGAAGTCTACGTCCTGGCGGACGTGGAAGGGCTGCCCAACGCCGAGATCGCGGACATGCTGAATCTAAGTGTGGCGGCGGTCAAGAGCCGGCTGCACCGGGCCCGGGAACGGATGCGGGTGCTGCTGGCCCCGCATTTCGAGGAGGCGCTGACGTGAGTTGCCAAGAGATGGTGGACTTGCTGCTGGACTTCGTCGGCGGCGAGATCACCCCCGAGCAGCGGGCGATGATCGAGCAACACCTCTGCGGCTGCCCGCCGTGCGTTCGGCACGTCGAGGAGTACAGCCTGACCATCCGGGTGACGCGGCTGTTGCCCAAGAACGACCCCCTGCCGCCGGCGTTCGAGCAACGCCTGTGGGCAGCGTTGGCCGCGGAAAGCGAGCGGGGGGCGTAAGCCCCCGAGTGTGACCTCCTCGGGGGGCTTACGCCCCCCGCTCGCCATTTCAATACAGCCCGATGTCCAGCGCCTCGGACAGCTTCCGCTTGAGCCACCAGGCGCCGCTGCGCCACTGGCAGTGGATCTTCACGTCCACCAGCGCCCCGGGGCGGACCGTCGCGTCGGGGTCTTCCAGTTCCACCTCGACCAGGTACACCTGCGCCACCGGCGTGACCTCCTGGCCACCCTCGCCGGACTGCTTGACCGCCACCGGGCCGCCGCCGCGCTGCGTCAGCGGGATCGGAATCTGCTTGGCGTCGGACTCCGGCAGCCGGCGAATCTTGCCGGTGAACAGGTGGTCGGTCCGGCCGGTGACATACACGGACGCGGTCAACTCGCCGCCCGGCGGCAGATCTTCCCGCAGGAGCTTGTAGTCCACCGCCGTGACCGGCACCCGGACGATCAGCTTCGACGGGTCGCCGACCGTGCAGACCGGCTTGGCCTGCTGGTAGTTGCGGTCGAACAGCCGGCCGACCTCGGACCGGTCCGGCAGCCCCATCACCACCCCGTCGCGCGGGGCGGTCAGGTTCGAGACCGCCTTAAGCCGCTGGTCGATCAGCTCGACCTGCCGGGCGAAGGCGTCGGCCTCCTCGCGGGCCTTGTCGGTCTCCAGCCGGACCCGGTCGCGTTCGGCCGGGTCGCCCACCGACTCCGTCTGCCGCAGCGCGTCGGCCACCCGCCGCTGCTCGTCCCGCTTGGCCGCCGCCAGGGCACGCTGCTCGTGCAACTCGCGGCTGTCGAAGGTGGCGATGAGTTGGCCCTGGCGGACCGCCTGCCCCTCGCGGACGTGCAGGCTCCGAAGGTAGCCCGGCTCGATCAGCCCGACTGGGCCGGAGTGGCCGGGGTCCACGCCGACCAGCCCCCGCTCCAGCACGCGGCTGATCGGCAAGGGCACGAGGAAGAACACGGCCACCAGCCCGGCCGCGACCGCGGCGGTGGCGTAAACTCGCTTGGCTTTCATGTCCGGCAGCCGCCCCCGTTGGCGGATGTTTTTCACCATCCGGTATATCGGCCAGATGAACATCGAGGCCAGCGACACGATGGCCAGCATCTGGCTGAGAATCTTCAACTGCGGGCCGAGGAAGTCCGCCAGGAACCAGATGATGCTGAACGTGATCACCCACCGGTACACGTAGCTGGTGACCGCGTAGACGACGAACAGCACCTTCCGGCCCGGAGCCATGTACTGCTCCGGCGGAACCTCGATCCCCAGGCACTTTTCCTGGAACAGGTGGGTCAGGTACTTGTTGGCCCGGTCCCGGAGGTTGGGAATCTCCAGCCAGTCGGCCATCATGTAGTACCCGTCGAACCTCATCAGCGGGTTGGCGTTGAACATCACCGTGCTCACCGAGCAGAGCACCATCAGGCACATGGCGATGTTGTTCACCGTCGGCAAGTGCGGCGTGTACCACCAGACGAACGTGGCCACCGCCGCGATCACCAGTTCCACGTAGATGCCGGCGAAGCTGATGACGATCCGCTTCCACTTGTCCGCCACCGTCCAGGCGTCGGTGACGTTGCAATACAGGGCGGGCGACAGGCACATGAGCAAGATGCCCATCTCGTGGCACTCGCCCTTGTACGCCTTACAACTGAGCCCGTGGCCGAACTCGTGGATGATCTTCACCACCCCGAGGCTCAGCCACATGTAGAGCACTGTGTGGAAGGCGAAGAACTCCTGGTACCGCGGCATCTTTTCGTAGAACGTCTGGAAGTGGACCAGGACGTGGAACGCCGCGGCCAGCATCAGCCCGACCGAGGCGGCGAAGAACGGCCAGGTGAAGATCCACCACAGGAACTTGTACATCCAGTTCAGGATGCGGTCCGGGTCGAAGACCGGGATCTTCCAGTACAGGATGCTGGTGATGGAGGCGATCCGCTTCATCCGCCGCTGCTTGACCCGCCGCTGGAACAGGTGCTTGCCGGTCCCGGCCGTCTCGTGCTGGACCAGCCCGGCGGTGACGAGCTGGCGGGCGAACCCCTCCAGGTCGTGGTACTCCAGCCGGTGCGGCTTGAACTCGTCCTCGAACCGCTTGCGCACGTCCTCCATGTTGTGGCGGCCGTCGAAGAGGCTGAAGACGAAGTACTCCTGGCGGTTGAACCGGTAGTACCGCAGACAGACCGGGTCCTTGACGACGTGAAAGACCTTCCCCTCGTAGCGCTGCTCGGTGATCTGCAGGTCCGGGCGGACGCTGAGCCGGACCTGCTTACGCCGCTCGGCCGGGTTGTCTAGCAGCTCGGTATTCATGAACGCGGTCCGTGCCCGGTGTTCGTAGGGTGGGTCAAGCGAGTCTTCGAGCGCCGACCCACCGGGAGCGAAGATGGTGGGTCG
>DATLIF010000259.1:0-12643 GCA_035539575.1 Fimbriiglobus sp.
GGCCGCCATCAGCGCGAACCCCTGCGCGTAGGAGATGACCTTCGAGGCGTACAGCGCCATCTCCACGTCGTTGATGAACTGCTGCCGGTCGGACACCTTCTGGAGGCTCGGGCCGGCCAGCACCTTCGACGCGGCCACGCGCTCGTCCTTCTGCGCCGACAGGCACCGGGCGAAGACCGCCTCGGCGATCAGCGTCAACGCGGTGCCGGTGTCGGTGGCCGCATCCACCGTCCACTTGCCGGTCCCTTTCTGGCCGGCCGTGTCGAGGATCAGGTCCACCATCGGCTTCTTCGTCTCCGGGTCGGTGTACCCGAAGATGTCGGCGGTGATCTCGATCAGGTAGCTGTCGAGGACGCCCGTGTTCCACTTGGCGAACACCTGTTGCAGCTCCGGCGCGGTCAGGCCGCACAGGTCCTTGAGCAGATGGTAGCTCTCGCAGATGAGCTGGATATCACCGTACTCGATGCCGTTGTGGACCATCTTGACGAAGTGGCCGGCCCCCTCCGGCCCGACCCAGTCGCAGCAGGGCACCTCCTCGCCGCGGTCGCCCTTCACCTTGGCGGCGATGGCCTGGAAGATCGGCTTGACGTGCGGCCACGCGGCCGGGTCGCCGCCGGGCATGATGGACGGTCCCTTGAGCGCCCCTTCCTCGCCGCCGGAGACGCCAGTGCCGATGTAGAGCAACCCCTTCTCCTTGAGTTGCTTCATGCGGCGGGTGGTGTCCGGGAAGAAGGTGTTGCCGCCGTCGATCAGGATGTCGCCGGGCTCCAACAGCGGCGCGACCTGGGCGATGGTGTCGTCCACCGCGGCGCCGGCCTTGACCATCATCATGACCTTCCGCGGCCGCTTCAGCGCGGCGACCAACTCCTTGAGCGAGTGGGCGCCGACGACCTTCTTGCCCTTACCGCGGCCGCTCACGAAGTCGTCCACCTTGCTGGTGGTGCGGTTGAACACGGCCACGGTGTAGCCGCGGGATTCCATGTTCAGGACGAGGTTCTCGCCCATGACGGCGAGGCCGATGAGTCCGATGTCGGCGGTCGGGGTGGCCATTGCGGCGGGTCCTGTGTGCGGGGAACGGATCACCCCGGCATTCTAGGGCGGGTCGCGCGGGCCGGCCGGGAAAGGGACCGCCCCGGGGAAACCCCCGGGGCGGCCTGGGATGGTCAGTCGCGCACGGTCACGCGTCGATGATGTTCAGGTTGTTGTTGAAATCGTCCAGGGCGCTCATCAGCAGCCCCGCGTAGTTCCGTGCCGGGCTCGGGTCGATCAGGTCGTAGTCGGCCAGCGGCGGCCCGATCAGGTTGTTGCCGTGCAGGATGCGGCGGGCCTCGTCCAGCAGTTCGTCCACGGTGATCATCCCGATCGAGGAGATCGCGGTCGGGACCGACACCAGCGTTTCGCCGACGGCGAACGGGTTGCCCTCCGGGTCGGTCAGCCCGAAGGACCCCGCCCGGGCGTTCAGGTAGGACGCCGCGGCCTGGGCCGAGAGCTGGCTGACCATGTTGCTGGCGTTGGACGCGAACGTCAGGAAGTCCTGGAACTCCGCCAGGGTCCGGTCCTTCGCGTTGAACAGCGTCCCGTCCTCGTTGCGGAGGTACAGGTTCTGCAGCTCGTGCTTCACCACGTCCCACCCGCCCATCGCGGCGATGGTGGCGGCTCCGTTCTGGTTGTGCCAGTACCCCTTCGTGTGGCCGATGCCGGGGTTGTCCAGCACGTTCCCGAAATCGACGTTATCGACGTTCACCCCACTCAGCCCGGAGATGGGCGGCGGGTTCGTCGAGGTCTGGGACCAGCCGGACTTTTGCACCTCGCGGACGATGTAGGTGCCCGGCCCCAGGTCGGTGAACGCGTACGCCCCGTTCGCGCCGGTGACGGTGCTCCGCTCGCCGGCGTCCAGGATGCCGTTGACCGTCCCGCCGTTGCTCCCGTCCAGGAAAATCGTCCACCCGGACAGCAGCGGCTCGTCGGCGCCCTGCGCCCCGTCCTTGCTGATGTCGCGGTACTTCTCGCCGCGGATGTCGAACAGCTCGAAGTTGGCGAAGTCCTTCCCGGTGGCCGCCCCGCCGCTCTGCACCCCGCCTCCGCCCACATCGACGGTGTAGTAGGCCGGCCCGCCGGTCTGCACGTACCCGGCCGGCACGACCTCCTTGACGAAGTAGGTCCCCGGCCCGAGGTCGGTGAACGCGTAGGTGCCGTTCGCCGCCGTGGTCGTGGTCTGGACGGCGCCGCCGTCGGCCGCGTCGAGCGTGCCGCTGCCGTTCGCGTCCTCGAACAAGTTGATGGTGACGCCGCCCAGGCCGGTGTCGTCGCCCGTGACCCCGTCGCCGGTCCGGTCGGCCACCTTCTTGCCGGAGATATCGACCAACTCGAAGTTGCCGAAGTCGATGTCGATCACGTCGCTGTTGAGCAGGGTGGTGTAGAAGGCGTTGCCGAGGTTGCCGCCGTAGGTCTGGATCCAGCCGGTCTGTTGGGTCTCGACGGTGTAGTACGTCTCGCCCGCGGCCAGGTTAGTGAACTCGAAGAAGCCGTTGGCGTCGGTCGTGTCCGAGCCCATGAACGCGTCGCCGGCCGTCAGCCCGGGCTGCTTGTCGGTCTCCTTGTAGAGCTTGATCTCCCAGCCGGGGAGGACCGGGTCGCCGACGATGTTTTGGTCGCCGGTGAGGTCCTCGAACTTGTGGCCGCTCAGGGAGAACGGGCCCACCTGCCCCTTGCCCAGCCGCGCGGTCCACTCCTCGAACCCGGACTCGGTCCCGGCCCCCGGGACGTCCTGGCCGAACTTCGAGTACAGGTAGACGTACTGCTGACCCCGGAGGGCCGGGAACAGGCTCTTCGGGATAAGCACGGTCATGTCGCCCGAGCCGCTCCCGTGGTTGAGGAAGTAGTTCAGCAGCACCGAGCTGTTCCCCTCGGCCCCGGCGTCCATGTCGTAGACCAGGTTCGCGGACACATTCCTGAAGCCGTTCCCGTTCCTGGGTTCCTTCCAGCTCGTGATCGTGCCGTCGGCGTTGAAGCTCGCGCCGGTCAGGTTCGGGGCGCCCTGCACGAACACCTGCAACTCGTCGAGCGAGATCAGGGCGCCCGGCTTGGTCTCGTTGACATCGAGGGTGAACTGGTAGAACCCGTTCACATCCTGCAGCTCGGCGAGCTTGAGCGAGTGGTTCCAGTTGTGCCCGCCGGCGTCCTTGGTGTCGAACTCCTCGATCCCGTCGGTGTTGTACCCGTGTTCCATGCCCGAGGGGTTGGAGGGGCTCCGCTGGATGCGGACGAACGGGTCGATGACGCCGGTGCCGGTCGGCTGCGGATCGACGGCAGTAAACGTGGCGGTGTTGAGGACTCCCGACTCGCCGATGCCGGCGGTCAGGTCGAGGATGTTCACGGCCGGGACGGTCCGGTCCTCCAGGCGGAGAAAACCTTCCAGGCCCGCGCGGATGCGGGCCGGCTTGCGGATCGGAACCCGATGTGGCCGGAAGAGTTGTGAGAGCCAGTTGCGACGCATGGGCGGCCTCGCGGAACCTGAGAAATAAGGTGACCTTGCCAGGTTCCCGGGCGAGGTCATCCGTGACGGGTCAAGTTATGCAATAGCTGAAATCACTGACACGAAGCGAATCGAGCCTAGACCAAAATCTGAAAAATAACTTACAAGCAACAATTAATTGCGGCTTTTTCTCAGAAATCAGCCAGCAAGTCAATAGATAATCTGTCGAACTGACGATTCTCTACTTGTTATTGCCAGTTTCATGTGCCGGTCCGACCGTCAACACTGGCTGGCTGGTTCCTAGACTGAGATGAGCCCTCGACGTCCCCCTGCGGGAAGCCATGATGCGCCGTCTCGTCCTGGCCACGCTCCCCGTTCTGCTTGCCGTTACCTCCGCTCCGGCCCTGGAGCCGGCGGACGTGGTGGTGATCTGCAACAAGGCCGTCCCCGAATCGCGGGCGGTGGCCGAGCACTACCTGGCGAAGCGGCAGGTGCCGAAGGAGAACCTGGTCGAGCTGGACTTGCCAACAGGCGAGGACATTTCCCGCGCCGACTTCGAGGCGAAGCTGGCCGGCCCGCTGCGGGCGGCGCTGAAGGACCGCAAGGACCGGGTCAAGGCGCTGCTGACCGTCTACGGGGTGCCGCTGCGGGTCGGGGCGAAGCTGCCGACCGATGCCGAGAAGGCCGAGGCGGAAAAGCTCAAGACACGGATCGAGGAGCTACGCAAGAAGCAGGCCGGAGGCGACGCCTCTTCGGAGGCACGGGCGGAACTGGCGAAGCTGACGAGCCGGTCCGACACACTGACCGGGGCCAACAGCGTGGCCGCGGTGGACAGCGAGTTGATGCTGCTGTGGTGGCCGGCCTACGAGGCGGCCAACTGGGTGTTCAACCCGCTCTACTGGCAAGTGCCCGAGGCGAGGCGCAAGGCCGCCCCGCCGGTGCTGTTGACCGCCCGGCTGGACGGCCCGTCCGCGGTGATCGCGAAGCGGCTCGTCGATGACGCGGTCGAGGCCGAGGCGGCGGGACTGACGGGCAAGGTCTACGTCGATGCCCGCGGGATCAAGTACGACCCCAAGAACCCGAGGCAGGCGACCGGGTACGAGGGATACGACGAGTCGTTCCGGGAGGCGGCGGCGCTGCTGAAGGCGGGCGGCCTGGACGTGACTCTGGACGACGCGCCGGAGCTGTTCAAGCCCGGGGCGTGCCCGGATTGCGCGCTGTACGCCGGGTGGTATCAACTGGCCAATTACGTCCCGAGCTTCACGTTCGCGAAGGGGGCGGTGGCCTGGCACCTGGCGAGTTCCGAGGCGGTGACGCTGCGCGACCCGAAGTCGAAGCTGTGGTGCCCGAACCTGCTGCGGGACGGGGCGGCGGCGACCATCGGCCCGGTGGACGAGCCGTTCACGGTGGGCTTCCCGAAGCCGGCGGAGTTCTTCGGGTTCCTGGCGACCGGCCAGTACACCCTGGCCGAGTGCTACGCGAAGACGGTGCTGCTGGTGAGCTGGCGCGGGGTGCTGGTCGGCGACCCGCTGTACAACCCGTTCGCGAAGTCGCCACGGGTGAAGGAGTCGGACGTGAAGCCCAGCCCGAAGGGATCGGCGGTCATCAAGTAGGTCGGGTCGAGTCTTCGAGGCCCGACAGGTTTTTGCCGCCCCGACGGGGCGACCGGTAATAGCCAGGGGTGGAGCGCAGCGCAACCCCTGGCACGAGAGCCCATCCCACCGTAACCCCGAAGGGGTGACCCCGTGAACAAACGGGTCACCCCTTCGGGGGTTACGGTGTCATCCGCATCGCCGGTCCAGGGGTTTCACCCCTGGCTATTGCCGGACGCCCCGTCGGGGCGGCAAAACCCGTCGGGCCTCGACGACTCGGCCCGACCTACTTCAGCGACTCCGCCAGCCGGCTCAGCCCTTCCTCCAGCCCGACCTTCGGCTCGTAGCCGAGGTCGCGCCGCGCGGCCGAGATGTCGTACCAGTGCGACGTGGCCAGTTGCGACGCCACGAACCGCGTCATGGGCGGCTCGCCCGGAAGCCGCAGGGTTCGGTAGACGAACTCCAGCACCCGGCCGGTGAGCCGGGCCTTCCACACCGACACGGACTTCGTGACCGGCGGCAACCCGGCCAGGGCGAGGACGCGGTTGAGGAACTCCCACAGGTCCACCGGCGTACCGTCGGTGATGAAGTACGTCTTCCCCGCGATCGGCGAGCCTGGAGCAAGCCGGTCCGCGGCGAGCAGGTGGGCATCCGCCGCGTTGTCCACGAAGGTGACGTCCACCTTCACCGGCTGCTTGCCGACGCGGCGGAGCTTGCCGGCGCGGGCGCGGCGGAGAACTCTCGGGATCAGGTGCGGGTCGCCCGGCCCCCAGACGAGGTGCGGGCGGAGCGCCACCGTCGCCAACTGCGGGCCGTTCGCCGCGAGGACCGCCCGCTCGGCGACGGCCTTCGTCTGCGGGTAGAACGCCTCGTACTGCGGCGGGTACGGGATGGACTCGTCCGCCCCCTCGATGCTTTCGCCGCCGTGGACGACACTCGGGGTGCTGGTGTGGACGAGCCGGGAGACGCCGTGCGTCTGACACGCGGTCAGGACGTTCTCGGTGCCGGTGACGTTGGTGGTAAAGAAGTCATCGTATCGGCCCCAGACGCCGGCCTTTGCCGCGGCGTGGAACACCACGTCGCACCCCGTGACGGCCTTCGCGACCGCGTCCGGTTCGGCCAGGTCGCCGTGGGCCTGCTCGACGCCGAGTTCGGCCAGCCACGGGTATGCGGTCCGGGTGAAGGAGCGCACGGAGTCGCCGCGGGCGAGGAGCTTGCGGACGATCACCCCGCCGAGGAACCCGCCGCCGCCGGTGACGAGGGCTTTCATTGGGGGGCCTCCTGGCCCACGGACGGCAGTCCGTGGGCTTTGGGGTCCCAGTTCTTGCCGAGCTTGCGGTCCGCCCAGACTGCGAGTTTCTCGCGGAAGATCTTCGAGTTGTGGCGCACGTCCACCGGGAACCCGGAGTGCCACAAGAAGACGGCAACTGTTCGGGTATGCTCGAACCTCTGTCCGACTGCCTGCAACTCACCTTCGATTCGGTCCCACTGGGCGTTGTAATCGCGGGTCGTGATCCCGGTAATCGGAAGTTGCGGCTCGCGTTCGACACACAGGACCGGATACGTTATCCCGCCCCGCGTCACGCCGACCAGCGCCGTGCGGAACACCCCCTCAACGGTGTTGAACACCGGCTCGATCATGTCGGTGAACAGCGTCCCGCGCGGGGTGACGACGCGGTGCGACTTGCGGCCGCAGAACCAGAGCCGGCCGCGGTCGTCCAGGTAGCCGACATCGCCCATCCGGTGCAGCACGTCGCCGGTCTTCGCGTCCCGGATCTTGGCGAGCCGCGTCGCCTCGGGGCGGTTGTGGTACTGCCGCGACACCACCGGGCCGCGGACCACGAACTCGCCGACCTCGCCCACCGGTAAGCACAGCGACTCGTCCCACTCTTTCACTGGGTCGTCTATGATCGGGATGACGTGGACAGTCATGCCCGGCACCGGCCTGCCGACGCAGACGCCTCGGCCCTGGTCGGTCAGGTGTCGCGTCTCGCCCAGGATTTCGCGGCTGCCGATGTTCGCCACCGGCAGGGCTTCGGTCGCGCCGTAGGGGGTGAATACCTCGGCGGATTCGGGGAGGAGTTTCACGAACCGCTCGATGTCCTTCGCCGTCGCCGGGGCGCCGGCGGAGATGACTCGCTTCAGAGTCCCAAGTCTCAAGTCCTCAAGTCGCAAGTCGGAAGACACGGCATCGGCTTCCGACTTGCGACTTGCGACTTGTTGACTTGAGACTGCATATTCCCCGAGGCGCCGGATCACCGCGGGAGAGCCGAACAGGTTCGTCACCCCGAACTGCTTCATCTGCGCCACGGCCTTCCGCGGGTCGATCGTCGCGGGGCGGCTGGCGTCCATGTCCGGGATCACACACGTCATCCCCAGCGCGGGGCCGAAGAGCGCGAACAGCGGGAACGTACACAGGTCGATCTCGCCCGGCTCGATGCCGTAGGTCGCCTTCAACAGCTCCACCTGGGCGGCGAAGATGCCGTGCGTGTAGACGGCCCCCTTGGCGACGCCGGTGCTGCCGCTGGTGAACAGGATCGCGGCTGGCTCCGTCGCGGCGACGTGCGGCCCGTCGAAGCGGCCGCGGGTCGCGCCGCGGTCGCGTAGTTCCTTCAGCGAATAGTGGCAGAAGAACCGCCGCCGTCCGACGTTGACCGTCGTCTTCACCGAGCGTTTGGCCCAGCCGAACACACGGCGAACGAGGTGCGCCCTGGCAATGCCGACGAATGCCTCCGGCTCCGCTTCGGCGAGACAGCGGCCGAGGTTGCGCATCCCCATGCCGGGGTCGATCAGCACCGGCACCGCCCCGGCCTTCAAGAGCGCGAACGTCAGCGCGAAGTAGTCCGGCGACGGCGGCACCATGATCGCGACGCGGGTGCCGCGTGCGATCCCGGCGTGAGCGAACTCGTGGGCGAGCGCGTCCGACTCGGCGTGGAGCTGGGCGAAGGTGAGCGTGGTGTGCTCAGTCGTCCCGGCGGGGTTGACGCCGTGGGCCGGGTGGTGCAACGCGGGCCGGGTCGGATCGGCGGCGGCCATCCGGGCCAGGTGGGAGGCGACGTTGACGGGCGGGGTGGTCATGCGGTGCCGCGGATCGGGTGCTTCGCCAGGAACTCCTTCACCCGGATGATAACCTCGTCGGTCGCGTCTTCGAGCAGGTAGTGCCCGCAGTCCGGCCAGGTGTGCGTCTCGGCGTGCGGGAAGTGCCGCTGCCACTCCGCGAGGAAGTGCTCGTCGAAGACGAAGTCCCGCATCCCCCAGAGGAGCAGCGTCGGCACGTCGCGGAACTTCGACAACGACGCCTCGACGCCGGCGACGATGTCATACCCCGGATCGGTGGGCTTCAACGGGATCGTCTGCACGAACTTCAGCACGGCGACGCGGTTCTCCGGCGTGTCGTAGGGCATCAGGTACATTCGCCGGACGTCGTCGGGCATCTTTCGCCGGGTGACGCACCACTTCGCGGCGGCCCGGCAGAAAGCGTTCTGCTTCAGGATCAGCCACGCGCCGAGGCGGGTGTTGCGGCCGAGCCACAGCGACCGCGGCAGCCGTTTCGACTTCGGCAGCGGGAACGCGCCGGTGTTCGACGCGACGATTCGCTTGATGCGCTCTGGGTGCCGGGCGGCGTAGCCCATGCCGATCATGCCGCCCCAGTCGTGCAGGACGAGCGTGAGGTTCTCGCGCAGGCCCAGGTGGTCGAGCAGCGCCTCCAGGTCGTCGATGCGGGACTTCAGCGAATAGTCATAACGTGATTCGGGCGGCTTGTCGGAGAGGCCGCAGCCGATGTGGTCCGGGACGACGCAGCGGTACTGGTCGCGCAGGGCGAGGATAAGGTTGCGGTAGTAGAAGCTCCACGTCGGGTTGCCGTGGAGCATGACGACGGGGTCGCCGGACCCCTCGTCCAGAAAGTGCAATCGACCGCCGGGGCGGTCGATTGTGTGACCCGTGAACGGGTAGAGGGTGCTCACCACTCCAGCCCTAGCATCATGCAGTTGAGGCCGCTGCCGATGCCGAGCCAGCCGACCCGGTCGCCGGGCTTGAGGAACTCGCGCTCCTCGGCGATCGCCGCGGTGATCGGCAACGACACCGTGCCGATGTTGCCCAGGAACGGGAAGGTGCTGAACTCCTTGTCCTCCGGGATGCCGAACCCCTTGAGGACCGCGTCGCGGTGGCCGGCCCCGACCTGGTGGCAGATGACTTTGTCGATCCGTTCCTTGGCCCAGCCGAGCTTGCCGAGGAACGCGGCCCAGGTCTTCAGCCCGAGATCGACGCCGTGCTTGAGCACGTCGCCGGCGTGCGTCTCCATGAACGGCATCATGACGTGCCGCATGCCGAGGTCGAACCCGCGCTGCAAGATCGCGCCGGCCTGGGTGTCGAGGGCCCGCTGCATGGCCACGGTCAGGTTGTCCTCCAGCAGTCGGCCGACAGCCGGCGGCAGGATCGACCGCACGCCCCACTTGCACAGGTCGTGGTGCTCCGGGGCGTTCTTCGCCACCCCGCCGACCAGCCGGCGGCGCTTCGTCGGGGCGAGGTCGTCCGACGTGACCAGCACCGCGACCGCCCCGGACCCGCCGGTGAAGGTTGCCAGCGACGAGCGGAAGACGTCCAGCGACTTCGCCTGGTTGACCGTGTCGATGGCCGTCTCGTTGATCTCGCGGGCGGTTTCACAGGAGACGACCAGCCCGGCCTTGCACTGGCCCAGCTCGATCCGGTTGGCCACCTCCACGACGCCGTTCATGACGCCGAGACAGGCGTTGGACAGGTCGTAGACCGTGGCGTCCGTGCTGACCCCGACGTTCGCCGCGACTGCACAGGCGGTGGCCGGCTCGTACTGCTCGCGGCAGACGCCGGCGTAGATGAGGATGTCCACGTCCTTGGGGTCGAAGTTCGACGCGGCCAGCGCCTTGCGGGCCGCGGCGGACGCGCCCTGCGAGAGCTTGTACCCCGGCTCCCACCAGCGCCGCTCGTTGATGCCGGTGAGCAGCTCCAGTTGCCCGGCCGGCAGGCGCTGCGCGTCGTAGAGCGGCTTGAGCCGGGCCTCCAGCTCGGAGGTCGTGACAACCACCGGCGGCAGCTCGTAGCCGATCGACTCGACGTAAACGCGGTTGTAATGCATGGGTGCTACAACGTAGTAGGCACACTCCGTGTGCCGTCACTGGAAGAACGGCACACGGAGTGTGCCTACTACTCTAGGCTAAATCCGGTCATCTGGTAGATGACGCGCCCGTCCACCGTCAGGAACCCGTCGGCGGTCATCCGGCGGCCGGCGTCATCGGCGCTGGTCACTTCGAGCAGAACCGTGACCTCCCGGTCCGTCGGGACCACCTGGCCGCGGTAGACCCACTCGTGCTGTTTGCCGAGGCCGACCGTCTGCCAGCCGTCGAGGCCGGGGTCGCCCCAGCGCTTCCAGGCGGCGTACTTCAGGAGTTGCAGGAACGACTCCAGCCCCAGCGAGCCGGGCCAGACCGGGTCCTGGTAGAAGTGGGCCTGGAAGAACCAGAACGTCGGGTCCACGGCAATCGAGCCGCGGACCAGGCCAAGCCCGTTGCGGCCGTCGGCGGGCTGGTAGCCGTCGATGCGGTCCACCATCCGCAATGCGGGGGCCGGGAACGGCGCGTCGGCGGGCAGCCGCCCCGACTCGGCAGGGCCGGTCAGTACCGGCACTTTCGCGGCCGACATCCCGACCTGGTTGGCCAGCGCCTCCGCTGAGAAGAACCCGAAGTACGTCGTCCCCTCGTACACCTTGCCTCGCCGGGACGTGACGAGCATGTCGTAGTTCTGAATAATCATCCCGGCCGACTTCGAGACACCGGTCATCTTCGCGGTGACGGTCAGCGTGCCGACGTCGGGCGTCACCGGCAGGAACTGGGTCGCCTTGCCGCCGAGGTTGCGGAACTTCAGGTCGGTGTCGCTGGTCAGGGCCGAGCCGCAGTACGCCGCCAGCCATCCGCAGGGCTGCAAGGCGACCTCCAGCAGCACGCTGAAGGGCATCTTCGCGGAGCGGTTGGCGTTGAAGTACCAGGCGTCCGGCGGCACGTCGTACTGCGTCTCGCAGGACGCGCCGGCCTTGAGCACGAACGGCTCACCCGTGACAGCGGTGACGCGGTCGAGGAACTGGTACGGCGGCCCCGGCAGCCGGGCGATGACCCGGTCGCGGTCGAAGACGCGGTACGGTTCGCCGAAGGCCTCGGACGGGTTGCCGTTGGAGTAGGCGAGGATCTTCGCGGAGTCGTAGAGGGCGGGCTTACTGCCGTAAGCGGGTTGCCGGGAGGGCGAGGCTCCTGCCGAGCCGGGCTGCCCGCCGGGCTGGGAGCGCGGCTCGGCAGGAGCCTCGCCCTCCCAAATGCGCTCCACTTTCTCGCGCGAAAGCCCCATCATGCGGAGCGTCATGTTGTCGATCTCGACGATCGGCTTGCCGTCGGCGTACATCAGCGCGTCCGCGACGCAGTACGGCTCCGGGCCGTAGCCCAGTTCCTTGATGCTCACCTCGTAGGCGACGGTCCTCGTCGTGGCGATCACCTGGCCGCGGCACTTGAGCTTGCTGCCGACGCCGGGAATCGGCTCGCACGCCACCTCGCCGTCCTCACCGACCCAGCCCATGCGCATCAGCAGCACCCGCAGGGTGTGCAGGCAGCACTCGTACATGAGCGTGCCCGGCATCACCATGTCGTCCACGAAGTGACAGGTCAGGAACCAGTCGTCCGGGCTCACGTCGTACTCGGCGCGGATGAAACCCAGTCCGAACCGGCCGCCGGCGGGGTCGAGCGTCGTCACCCGGTCGAGCAGCCGCAGCATCCCGCCGGGGAGCTTTACCGGGTTGCGGAGCTTCGCCCGCGCGAAGTCCGACCCGAACGCGGCCACCAGGTCGCCGGCCCGCAGGGCGTCCACCTGGGCCGCACTCAACTGACAGGACGCGACCGGGACCAGTTCCCGCCAGTCGGCCGGCTTCTTGCCGGGCACTGGCTGACGGTCGAGCTTCGTGTGGATGATGCCTTGCCCCGCGGCGAGCGCCTCGGCCGTGAAGAACCCGGCGACGCCGCTCTGCATCGACATCAGCGGCTCGCCGTTGACCGTGGCCTCGAACCGGAATCGGAACAGCCAGGTGTCGGACTGGTGGAAGAACTGGTCGATGTGGATGTCGTAGCGGATCGTGTCGCCGACCGCCGGCAGGCCGCGGTGGAACGTGACCACGGCGTCGAGCAGGCGGTAGACGGCCAGGCCGCGGGTGATGAAGTCGATACCGAGGAAGCCGGAGAGGAACAGGTCCGCCTGCCCGGACTCGACGGCGACGCAGGTCGGGATGCGGCCGGCGTCGAGGTACCACCGCCCGGCGTGGACGTGATGCTCGGTGACGACGCGGCCAGAGGTCATCGACTTCGGCTCACCCTCGATGGCGAGGATGCGGTCCACCAGCATGAGCGGGCCGTCGGGCAGCCGCACGCGGGTCGGGAAGGTGTCGGCCTCGGCGTAGAGTGGGCCGAGCACGTCGCCGACCTTGCCGCGGGCGAACTCGAAGCACTGGTCCGTGTCGAGCGAGCGGGGGGGGGCAATCTTTCCCCTCTCCCCTTGGGGGAGAGGG
>DATLIF010000260.1:0-4610 GCA_035539575.1 Fimbriiglobus sp.
CGTGGCGCTGTTCAAGGCGTTTCCCCTGAGGGCCACCACCAAGATGATGATCGGGTTCGCCCTGACCGGGCTGAGCATGGTTATCATGAGCCTGTCCGGGTTCATGGCCGGCTTCACCCAGTCGATTGTCTCGACCGTGACCCGGGTCGCCTCCGGCTTGACGCCCGCCAGGTCATCCCCGGCCTTCAGCAGCGGTTCCAGCACACCGCCCGCGGACAGGGCGGCGGCGTCCGGGGCGGCCGCCGACAGGTGCCCGGCCGCGACGGGAACCTCCTGCCCATTCGCCAGGATCAGCTTACCGGTGGCGAAGGTCAGCTTCTTTTTACCCTGGTCGTATTCCCAGTCTGTGGCCGACAGCTTGACCCCGTTCCCGACGGCCGTGGGTTGGCCGCCCGCCGCTGGTTTGACCTGATCGAGCGGGGTGTCGAACGCCGGGACGACCACCGCCCCTTCGGGGAACGTCACCTTGACCGCCTTCTGGGCTTCGCCGGCCATGAACCCGGACAGGCTCATGATAACCATGCTCAGCCCGGTCAGGGCGAACCCGATCATCATCTTGGTGGTGGCCCTCAGGGGAAACGCCTTGAACAGCGCCACGCTCAGGGGGACCAGGGCGACGATGAACACCGGGTTGAACGCCTGGATGGCGTCCGCCGGGGTCGGCCGGCCGAACAGTGTGGTGTCCATGTACGTGTTGGCGAAGAAGATCCAGGTGCTGGCCGCCTGGTCAAAAATCGCCCAGAAGAACATGACCATCAGGAACACCGACCCGATCCGCCCGAGGGTCTTCCACCGCAACGCCCGGTCGGCTGCCTTCTGCTCCGGGGTCAGCACCTCGTATTTGAGCGGCAACCAGGTGATCGTCCGGGAGTCCGGGATTCCGCCGTCGGCCGGGTTACCCTCCACCTTTCGGACGATCGTCTCGGAGGCGTAGAACCGCTTGCCCAGGGCGAAGATCACCAGGGCCAGGGCCATCAGGCCAGCCGGGAAAAGGAACGCCGTCTGGTAACCGTAGGTGGTCCTCAGGTACGGCATGCTGAACTGGCTCAGGGCCGCCCCGATGTTGATCGCCATGTAGAACCAACTAAACGCGCTGGTCCTGAGTTGCTCCTGCCCCGGCCGCTGCTGGTCGTACGTCAGCCCCATCAGGGTCGAGATGTTCGGCTTGATCACCCCCGACCCCATGGCCAGCAGGACCAGTGCCCCGGCCACGACGTATGGGTTCTCGATTCCGACCAGGAACTGAGCGACCACGTACGGGATCGAGAACCCGACGATCGTCCAGTATTTGCCGAAGTAGTTGTCCGCCAGCCAGCCGCCGACGAGCGGGAAGAAGTAACAGGCGGCGATGAACAGGGCCATGAACGTACCGGCGTTGCCCTCGTTCACCCCGAGCCGCTCGGTCATGTACAGGGCCAGGATGGCTCGCATCCCGTAGTACGAGCACCGTTCAGCGAACTCGCCCCAGAAGAAGAACCAGAACCCGATCGGGTGCCCGGTCGCTTGCCCACTGGTCGCGGCGCCCGACGGCGGGGTGACGGCTTCTTCGGTTGCCACGTCGGAACCCTCGGCAGGAAGGTGTCTGATGATGAGAGGTCGGCGCCGGCCCGAACCCGGACCGGCAGTCCCGCAGTTGACGCGATCTTAACGAACCGTACGCCAGCCTGATACGCGGTTTTTCCCGCCCTGCTCGGGGTCAGCCCGAATCCGCTTGTCCCGGCCCGTCCCGGCGGTAGCATGGCAGGCGCGCCCCGCGGCTACCCACCACACCCGCGGGCCACACGGAGCACACCCATGCCGTCCCGCCTCGCCACCGCGCTCGCCGCGGCCGCCCTCGCCCTCTCCGCCATCGTCGCCCAGGACAAGCCGGCCAGCCTCGGCGGCCTCGACCGCAAGGACCCGAAGTTCGACGAGATCATCCCCAAGGACGCGAAGATCGAGTTGCTGGCCGGCGGCTTCAAGTGGACCGAGGGGCCGGTCTGGGTCAAGGACGGCGGATATCTCCTCTTCTCCGACATCCCGAACAACGTCGTCCGCAAGTGGTCCCCCAAGGACGGGCTCAAGGAGTTCCTCAAGCCCAGCGGCTACACCGGCTCCGCCAAGTTCGACGGCGGCGAGCCCGGCTCCAACGGACTGGCCATCGACAAGTCCGGCAGCCTGATCCTTTGCCAGCACGGCGACCGCCGCGTCGCCCGGCTGACCAAGGACGGCAAGTTCGAGACCCTCGCCGACAAGTACATGGGCAAACGGTTCAACAGCCCCAACGACCTCGTCTACCACCCCAACGGCGACCTGTACTTCACCGACCCGCCCTACGGCCTGCCCAAGTGGGACAAGGACCCGGCCCGCGAACTCGACTTCCAGGGCGTCTACCGGCTCCGGCCCAACGGCGAAGTCACGCTCCTGACCAAGGAGATGAGCCGCCCCAACGGCATCGGTTTGTCGCCGGACGCCAAGACCCTCTACGTCGCCAACTCCGACCCGGACAAGGCGATCTGGATGGCCTTCCCGGTGAAGGAGGACGGCACCCTCGGCGCCGGCAAGCAACTCTACGACGCGACCGCCGACGTGAAGGCCCACCCGGACAAGGGCCTGCCCGACGGTCTGAAGGTGGACCAGAAGGGCAACATCTTCGCCACCGCGGTCAACGGCGTGTACGTCTTCTCGCCGGACGGCAAGCTGCTGGGGCGGATCGTCACCAACGACAAGACCGCCAACTGCGCCTTCGGCGACGACGGAACCACGCTGTACATGGCCACCAACGACAAGCTCACCCGCGTGAAGGCCTCCACCAAGGGAATCGGGTTTTAGGTGAACGGCCGGTGTCAGCCGGCCGGTATCGCCTGCGAGCCTCACTACACCGGCCGGCTGACGCCGGCCGTTCGCCTGGAGACTCCATGCCCACAAACTTCTCCCGCCGCGATCTGCTCAAAGCCGCCCCGGCTGCCCTGCCGCTGCTGGCCGGCCGCGTCCGGGCCGACGAGCCGCCGTTCACCGGGCTGACCGTGCGGATGCACGAGCCGCGGAACCTGGAGTTTCCGTTCTCGTCGCTCAAGAGTTGGGTCACGCCGAACGAGCAGTTCTTCGTCCGCAGCCACTTCGCCGTCCCGAAGGTGGACCCGAAGTCCTGGAAGCTGACGGTTGAAGGCGAGGTCGAGAACCGGGTAGAGTTGACTCTGGAGGAACTGAAGGCGCTGCCTGCCGTCACCCGGCCGATCACCCTGGAGTGTGCCGGCAACGGCCGCGTCTTCCTGACCCCGCAGGCCCGCGGGCTTCAGTGGGGGTTCGGCGGCGTCAGCAACGCCGAGTGGACCGGGGTGCCGCTGTCGGCCGTACTGGAGAAGGCGAAGGTCAAGTCCGGGGCGGTCGAGGTCGTCCTGGCCGGGGCGGACTCGGGGATAATCGCCGACCCGGCGACCCCGGGGCCGATCCACTTCGACCGCAGCCTGCCGCTGGCGAAGGCGAATCAGCCCGAGGTGCTGCTCGCGTACAAGATGAACGGCGAGGACCTGCCGGTCTCCCACGGGGCGCCGGTGAGGGCGGTCGTCGGTGGCTGGTACGGTATGGCGTCCGTGAAGTGGCTGACGCGGGTTGTCGTCACCAGGACGCCGTACACCGGGTTCTTCCAGACGCTCGACTACTCCGTCTGGGAGCGCAAGAACGGTCTGCCGGAACTTGTCCCGGTCACGACCGTCCAACCGAAAGCGGCGATCGCGCGCCCCGCCCTGCACGAGACCGTCCCGGCCGGCCAGCCGTACAAGGTGTTTGGCGCCGCCTGGGCCGGAGAGCAGAAGCTGGAGCGGGTTGAAGTCAGCGCTGACGGTGGCAAGACCTGGGAAACCGCCACCTTGACGGGCGAGGACAAGCCGTTCTGCTGGCGGACCTGGGAATACGCCTGGAAGGTGCCGGCCGAGAAGGGCACCTCGAAGCTCCTGGCCCGCGCAACCGCGGCCGACGGCACCACCCAGCCGGAGAAGCGTGACCCCGACCGCCGCACGTACATGATCAACCATCTCGTCCCGGTCGAGGTGTTGATTAAGTAACTCGTAGAGCGGCGAGCGACGACATAAAGACTGGGCGAAGCAGACTCTGATGCGGAGGCCGGCCGATGAAACGTCTCTTTCTCGTCGCTCGTCGCTCGTCGCTCGTCGCCGTGATGTCGCTCGTCGCCGTTCTCCTGGCCGCGTCGGCAGCACCGGCCGCGGACCACAACAAGGTCAACGAGGCGGTCGCCAAGGGCGGCGAGTTCCTTCGGCAGTTGTACGGCCAGAACCTAGCGACCCCGCCTGGGCGATATGGGCTGGGGTCCACCGCCCTGTCCGGGCTGGCGATGCTGGAGGCTCGCGTCAAGCCGGATGATCCGGCTGTGGCCAACGTCGCCCGGTACGTCCGGTCCACGGCGCCGACCTCGACCTCGACCTACCACATCTCCCTGGCGATCCTCTTCCTCGACCGGCTCGGCGACAAGCGCGACGTACCCCTCATCCAGGTGCTCGGCGTCCGCCTGTACTCCGGGCTAACGGCCAGCGGCGGGTGGACCTACAACTGCGGCGCCCCCAACGCCCTCGGCGGCCCTGGCGTAGGTCTGGGAGAGTTGGGCGGGAACATAC
>DATLIF010000261.1:0-9149 GCA_035539575.1 Fimbriiglobus sp.
TAGCAACGACCGCGTCCGCGTGGCCTTCCTCGGCTGCGGCGGACGGGCGCAGGCGCAGATCCACCTGATCGGCAAGCTCGACGCGGAGGCGCGGGCCGTCGCCGTCTGCGACGTGTGGGACGGCCTCGAAGAGGACTACGACCAACTCAGCGGCGGTCGTGTCATCCATCGCAAGTACTCGCAGGGGCTTTATCCCTCGGCGAAGAAGTGCGGCCTCGACCCCGCCGACAAGGCGCGCGTCGCGAAGGACTACCGCCGCGTCCTCGACCTGAAGGACGTGGATGCGGTGTGCGTCTCGACGCCGGACCACTGGCACGCGCGGATGACCCTCGACGCGGCCGCGGCCGGCAAGGACGTCTTCTGCGAGAAGCCGCTGACCCGCACCCCGGCCGAGGCGCTGGCCGTCCTCGACGCGCTGGCCAAGCACAACCGTGTCGCCACCGTCGGCGTGCAGTCGCTGGCCGACCCGGTCTGGCGCGCCGCGCACGACCTGATCCGGTCCGGCCGCATCGGCCCGGTGGCGCACCTGTCGGCGGGCGTGTTCCGCCACGACGCCCGTGGCCAGTGGCGGTTCTACCGGCTCGTCAAAGAGATGACCCCGAAGGCGATCGACTGGGACCTGTGGCTCGGCCACCGCTTCGACGTGAACGGTGAAGCGCTCGGCCCGACGCCGCGGGAGCGCCCCTTCGACCGGGCGGTGTTCGCGCAGTGGCGGTGTTATTCGCCGTTCAGCGGCGGGCCGTTCACCGACCTGTTCGTGCATCAAGTCACGCGGCTGCTGGCGGCGGCGGGCTTGCGGTTCCCCGCGCGGGTGACGGGGGCCGGCGGTCTGTACCAGGAACACGACGGCCGCGACGTGCCGGACGTCGGCACCGTGGCCGCTGACTTCGACGAGGGGTGTCAACTGCTCGTCACCGGCTCGACGCTCTCGGCGTACCCGCAGGACGAAATCATCCGCGGCCCCGGCGGGGCACTGAAGTTCGTCAAGGGCGGCTTCCAGGTGATCGACAACCAGGCGAGCCCCGAGCGTCAGCGAGGGGAGGGCGAACTGGTCGCGGTGGAGCCACCAAAGAACGAGACCGAGGCCCTATGGCGGAACTTCCTCGACTGCGTCCGCCGCCGGGACCGGGCGACGGCCAGCCCGCCCGAGTTGGGCGCCGCGGCAGTGGCGGTCGTCTCACTCGCCCAGCAAAGCTACCGCGACGGCCACGCGTACGTCTGGGACCACGAACGACGCGAGGCGAGACCCGCTGACGCGACCTGGGCGGCGAAGTGGGAGCAGCGCAGTCGCACCCGAACCGCGAAACACCTGCGACCGCCGGAATACATGGACCTGGCCGGCCCGCACGGAGGCGAGGTGTGACCCCTCCAGGGCGAGGGCCCAGAACTTGAGTCAAACTCTCCCGCTGCACGCACAAGTCTGTCCTGGCCAGTGGATTTGGAAGCAAGTTACCGCCAACGCGGGCCGATAGTCATTTCGTGTATTCAGTCGATCGGCTGACCGTTAAGAGCAACGGCTCATCTCAGACACAGGGGTGATCAGATGGTGCGCCCTGCATCTCGTTGGCTGGTGTGCGCCGGCCTGTTCGGGATCGCGGTCGTAATGCTCGCCGGGTGCGGGAAGATCCGGGATCCGTACCGCGGCACCACCTCTCCAGTCGAGGCCGGGCTGAACACCAACGACCTGATCGACCCGGCGGCCCAGATCGAGGCCGACAGCCTTGGCAACGTCCAGGAGCTGTACGCGGCAGCCGAGCGGCTCAAGGCGGGCGCCAGCCCGAACCACCGTCCGACCGCCGCCGACCCAAGCCGCCCACGGCGGTCGGTGCTGTGCATCTCCGGCGGTGGGGCGCTCGGCGCGTACCCGGCTGGGGTCGTCTGCGGGTGGACCGCCCACGGCGACCGGCCCGGGTGCAACGGACGGCCGAACTTCGACGTGGTCACCGGGATCAGCACCGGGGCACTGATCGCCCCGCTCGTCTTCCTCGGTCCGCAGTACGACGAGGAGGTGCGCAAGTTCTACACCACCGTCGAGAAGCGGGACATCTTCCGGCTCCGGCCGGTCCGCGGGCTGTTCTCCATCGCCCTGGCCGACAACGCTCCGCTGGCCGGGCTGGTGGACGAGGTGCTGACCGAGGACAAGGTCCAGGAACTGGCCGCGGAGCACCGCAAGGGCCGCAGGCTGTACATCGGCACGACCGAACTGGAGGGCCGGCGGTTCGTGTTCTGGGACCTCGGGGCGATCGCCTGCCGCGGCTGCCCCGACGACCGGGAGATGATCAAGAAGATCCTGCTCGGGTCGTCGGCCATCCCCGGGTTCTTCCCGCCGGCGAGGATCCCGGTCACGGTGGACGGCAAGACCTACGTCGAGGAGCACGGCGACGGCGGGGTGTCCATGGGCATCTTCTTCCGCCCGCCGTACATCCCGCCCGAGCGGTGGACCCCGGAAGGCAAGGATCTGCACGACGTGGACCTGTACATGCTCGTGGCCGGCAAGCTGTACTCCGACGCGGCCCCGATCAAGGAGCGGTCGCTGACTCTGGCCGGCAGCAGCGTGTCCACCATCATCTACGGCCAGACCCGGGGCGACCTCCAGCGGATGTACCTGATCTCGATCCTGTCCGGGATGAGTTACAACCTGGCCGCGATCCCGCCCGAGTTCCCGGCCCCGATGTCGAGCACCGAGTTCAGCCGCGGGCCGATGACGGCGATGTTCGACGAGGGGTATCGGCAGGCCGCGGCCGGCACCGCGTGGCGGAAGTCCCCGCCGGGGGTGGAGCCCGGCGAGAGCATGCTCGGGCGGGCGGGGACCGTCCTGACCGAGCAGCCGCGCGGCAGTTCGTCGGGCATGGTGTGGGACAAGAAAGACAGCCCGATCCGGTTCCCCGCGCCCGGAGTCGGGATCGCGCCGGGGGCGATGCCGATCCCGGTCTCCCCGGGCACCCCGATCGCCCGGTAGCCGCCGATAGAGCGGTCTGCAGACGGATGATGAAGCGAGCCGCCGACGCCAGTCGGCGGGTATCGGGCGGCACCACCCGCCGACTGGCGTCGGCGGCTCGCTTTACCGGAATGAAAACGGGACTCGAGCGCGTTTGAGTTGGTGCGGCCGCGGATGGCCCCGACGCGGAGAGTCGGGGCCCCACAGCAACCCGAACCCCGCCCGAAACGCCGCGGGCCGCCCGAGTCCTTCGGGCGGCCCGCGCCAGTCCACGGGGGTCGGCCATCCGACGTCGCTTACAATCCCTTCGGAGCCGGCAGGGCGTTCACCGCGGTCGGATTCGAGGGCGAACCGGTCGGCACCGCCGGGGCCGCTGGCAGACCCTGCGCCGCCTCCGCCTGGCCGATCAGATCCTTCAGGTTCTTACGGAACCCGTCGAACTGCACCTGCAACGTGTCCCGCTCACCCGTCCGCGCCTTCAGGTCCGCCCGCAGCGCGTCTCGCTCCTTCTCCACCGCCAACCCGCGAGCCTGCTCCGCCCGGAACTTCGCGTCCAGGTCGGCCGCGTGTGCCTGCGCCGCCTTCAGATCCTGTTCCAGCTTCGCCACCCGGGATTCCAGGCTCTTGTTGCCCGCGACCGACGGGGCATTCGGGGCCTTGGCACAGCCCCAGGCGACGCCGACCGCCGCCAGTAACACAAGGAGAGTCTTGGTGCGTGTCATGGTCAGGAAGTCTCCGGTGGGACAACCGGGTGGGCCGGTAGGAAGGTAGGGGGCGGGCGCAGCTCAACCACCTTGCCCGCTCCGGGTCAGGTTTCCCCTCTTTCGTCGGCGGCAAACCGGCCCGTACTTAACCCAAACTCACGAAATACCCCCAGCAACCCAGATTGCCTCGTGCCGGGGTGATGATTGCCGACAGGATAAGACGGGCCTGACACCCGCGGCGATCTGACCCCGGTTCACTCAGGTCCGACGAACGACCCGATGTCCCACAGCTTCGCCGACCCGCCTTGCCCGGTGCCCGCGGCGAGCCGCTTGCCGTCGGGGCTGAACGCCAGCCCCGTGACCCGCGCCGCGTGGCCGGGGAAGACAGCCAGCTCCTTGCCCGTGGCGAGGTCGAACAGTCGGGCGGTCTGATCGCTGCCGCCGCTCGCCAGGAACTTGCCGTTGGGGTGGAACGCCGCGACCCACACCCGGCCGGCGTGGCCGGTCAGCGTGGCGGTGAGTTTCTTCGTCGCCACGTCCCATAGTTCGACGACGCCCGTCTTTTTCACACGGTCGCCGACTGCGACAGCCAGCGTCTTGCCATCCGGGCTGAACGCGACCGAGTCGAGGATCGGGTGCGTGCTGCGTAGGGTGGCGATCTCCTTGAACGTGCCTGCGTCCCAGACGCGGACCTCGCCGCCGGCCGGCACACCGGGCACGCCGGCCGCGAGGAGTTTGCCGTCGGGGCTGAACGCGACGGCCTGGACCGGGGCCGGGAACTGCGGCAGCGCCGCGACCGGCTTGCCGGTGGCGACTTCCCAGACGGTCACGGCCCGATCCATCCCACCGGAGACGAGCCGATTGCCGTCGGGGCTCAGCGCGACCGCGTGGAGTTGCGGCGTGTCGGCCGGCAGCCGCAGCGTCGGCTTGCCGGTGGCGAGGTCCCAGAGCTGAACCGCGTTGCGGACGGACTTCGAGCCGATACCGGCCGCGGCGAGCGTCTTGCCGTCCGGGCCGACCGCGACGGCCAGCGGCTGGATGGCGTGCCCGGCGAAGCGGCGTAGCTCCTTGCCGGTCGCCACGTCCCAGAGCTTCAGCGGGATGCCGACGCCGTCGGCGGTCAGCACGAGGGCCTTGCCGTCGGCGTCGAACCGGACGGCGGCCGGGCCGCGGGCGGCGGGGTCAGCGAACTCGGCCACGGGCTTCGGCCCGGCGGCCGGTTGGAGCAGTAGCGCGGCGAGCAGCGGGGTCATGGGACGGCTCCGGGCAAACGAACGGTTGCATCCGGGCGACGGGCTGTTAGCATCGCCATCTTAACCGCTGACGCGGGAATGACGAATGACCCACCAATGACGAAGGGAAGAGGGCCGCGCGGTCTTTCCTTCGTCATTGGTGGGTCATTGGTGGGTCATTCGTCATTCTCATTCCGACCCCAGAGGGGTGAGATGTTCGCCGCCACCGCCTACGTCCAGGACTTGAACCCGCTGGGCAACCGGGTGCTGTCCACGGTCGTCGCCGCCTTGCCGGTGCTGGTGCTGTTCTACCTGCTGGTCGGCCGGCGGTGGCTGGCGAGTTGGGCCGGGGCCGCAGGGGCGGTCGTGGCGATCGTCATCGCGTCCGCCGTGTACCGCATGCCGGTCGAGATGGCCGGATGGTCTTTCGTACACGGGGCGGTGTTCGGCCTGTTGCCGATCGGCTGGACCGTGTTCGCGGCGATGCTGCTATACAACCTGACGGTCGAGACGGGGCAGTTCGCGGTCATTCGTCGGTCGATCGGCGGGGTATCCGGCGACGCGCGGGTGCAGGCGGTGCTGATCGGGTTCTGCTTCGGCGCGTTCCTCGAAGGCGCGGCGGGGGCCGGCTCGCCAGTCGCCATCTGCGGGGCGATGCTGGTGGGCCTGGGGGTGCCGCCATTCCGGGCCGCGGTCATCTGCCTGATCGCCAACACCTCGCCGGTCTGCTACGGCGGGCTGGGCGTGCCGGTGCTGACGCTGGCGACCACGTCCGGGATCAGCGCCGATACGATCAGTGTCATGTGCGGCCACCAGTTGCCGTTCCTGTCGTGCCTGGTGCCGCTGTACATGGTCAAGACCATGTGTACCTGGCGGCAGACGCTGGCGATCTGGCCGGCGCTGGTGGTCGGCGGCGGGTCGTTCGCGGTCTTCCAGTACATCTTCGCCACCCTGCACAGTTGGGGGCCGGGGATGCCGGCCGTCTGGCCGATGACCGACATCGGCGGAAGTATCACGTCGATGGTCATGCTGACCCTGTTCCTGAAGTTCGTCTGGCGGCCGCGGGACGAGTGGAAGTTCCCGGCCGAGCAGGCCGGGGCCGGGCAGACAGCAGAGCCGGCCCGCCCGGCCGACCCGCACGCCGCGGAGGCCGAGGAAACCGTGGCCGCCCTGTTCCCGACCGGCGTCGGCATGGCCGAGCGGACCGAGCCGCTGACCGCGGGGCGGGTGGCGCTGGCGTGGTCGCCGTGGGTCATCATGGCCCTGTGCCTGGGCGTGACCGGGCTGATGCGGGCACAGGAGAAGGTCGGCCCGATGTCGGCCTGGGGTGTGCAGTCGTTCTACGAGGAGCCGGTGCCGACCCTGCACCGGGAGGTCGAGCGGGCCAAGCAGTTGCAGAAGCCCGTGTCCGAGGCGGTCGGGGCCGTCAGCGGCGGGCTGCCGCTGGCCGCCGGCCACGCCCTCGACGGGCCGCCGGGGCTGAAGCTGCACGAGACGGAGGCGGCCACGTTCAAGCTCGCGTGGCTGACCGCCCCGGGCACGCCGGTGTTCGCCGCCTTCCTGATCTCCGCGGTCCTGCTGCGGGCGTCGCCCCAGACGTCGTGGAACGTCCTGCGGCGGACGATCATCCAGATGAAGGTGCCGATCCCGACCATCGCGTGCATGCTGGGCCTGAGCTACGTCACCAAGTACGCCGGCATCGACGCCACGCTCGGGGTGGCGTTCGCCGAGACGGGGCAACTCTACCCGTTCTTCGCGGCGATGCTCGGCTGGCTCGGGGTGTTCCTGACCGGGACCGACGCCGGCAGCAACGCCCTGTTCGGGTCGTTGCAGAAGATCACCGCCGGCGAGGTGTACCAGACCGGGGCGTTCGATGCGTCGGGCCTGACCCGGGGGCAGGCGGAGGTGCTGATCTGCACCGCCAACAGCACCGGCGGCGTGATGGGCAAGATGATCGACGCCCAGAGCATCTGCGTCGCGACCGCCGGCACCAACCAGATCGGGCGGGAGGCGGACATTTTCAAGGCGGTCATCTGGCACAGCACCTTCCTGGCGAGCGTCGTCGGGCTGATGACCGCGGTGCAGGCGTACGTCCCGCCGTTCACCCACATGGTGCCGGAGCCGTAGAATCATCCCGGCTCGCCAGGCGCTCGGGACTCGCCAGGAGGCTCCGATGATCCGACCTACTACCGCCCTGACTCTTGCCGTGCTACTCGCCCCGACCGCCCTCGCCGGGGAGTTCAACAAGGTCCTCTCCCCCGGCGACGCCGCCCCGGCGTGGGCGGGCCTCGAAGGGACCGACGGCAAGAAGCACGCGCTGGCCGACCTGAAGGGCAAGGACGTGGTGGTCGTGGTGTTCACCTGCAACAGTTGCCCCGTGGCGGTCGGCTACGAGGACCGCATCATCGCGTTCGCGAAGGCGCACGCCGCCGCGGACTCGAAGGTCGCGGTGGTGGCGATCAACGTGAATACGATCAAGGAAGACCAACTCCCGGAGATGACGAAGCGGGCGGAGAAGAAGAAGTTCCCGTTCGCGTACCTGTACGACCCGACGCAGGAGATCGCGAAGAAGTTCGGGGCCAACTACACCCCCGAGTTCTTCGTGCTGAACAGGGACCGGAAGGTCGTTTACATGGGGTCGATGGACGACAAAAGCCCACCAACCGCGGCGAAGGTGTCGCACCTGGAGGACGCGGTGAAGGCGGCGCTCGCCGGCAAGGCGCCGCCGACCGGCGAGACGCTGGCCCGCGGCTGTCGCATCCGGTTCAACCGCGCGAACGCCGACCGCTGATAGAATCCCCCGGGCGAGGGGTACTATCCAACATCTTGCCCCGCGTGAGGACGACCTCACGTCGAACCCCAATTCGGTGGGGACGACCCCGCCTCAGCGCACGAGGTGCGTCATGGCGTGGGTCTACCTTTTCTTCGCGGGCCTTTTCGAGATTGGCTGGGCCGTCGGGCTGAAGTACACCGAGGGCTTCACTCGGTTCTGGCCGACGGTCCTGACCGCCCTTTCGATGATTATCAGCCTGGTCCTGCTCGGGCTGGCGCTCAAGACGCTGCCGGTCGGGACGGGGTACGCCATCTGGACCGGGATCGGCGCGGTGGGTACGGTGATCCTCGGCATCGTACTGCTCGGCGAGCCGGCGACCTTCGGCCGGCTGGCCTGCGTCGGGCTGATCGTCGCCGGCATCGTTGGGCTGAAACTCACCGCCTCCTGAGCGTCCCATACCGGGGTTGCGTCATGATGCGTCTTGCGCTGTTGGGACTCGTTGCGCTCGGCTGCGTCTCGCGGCTGACCGCCGCGGACCGGCCGAACGTCGTCGTGATCCTCGCGGACGACCTCGGATACGGCGACGTGAAGGCGCTCAACCCGGACGGGAAAATCGCCACCCCGCACCTCGACAAACTCGCGGCCGCGGGGTTGGTCTTCACCGACGCGCACACCCCTTCGGCCGTCTGCTCCCCGACCCGCTACGGCCTGCTGACCGGCCGGTACTGCTGGCGGACGAGGCTCCAGTCCGGCGTCCTCGGCGGGCTGAGTCCGCCGCTGATCGAACCGGACCGGCTTACGCTGGCCTCCCTGCTGCGTCAGAAGGGCTACCACACCGCCTGCGTCGGCAAGTGGCACCTCGGCCTGGGCTGGCACGTCAAGCCCGGCGGCCAAGTCACCGAACTCGGCATCGAGACGCGGGAGCAGGTCCACAGCGTGGACTACACGATGCCGTTCGCCGGCGGGCCTCTGGCGCAGGGGTTCGACCGCTACTTCGGCATCGCCGGGTCGCTGGACATGGTCCCGTACACGTTCCTCGACGGCGACCGGGTGGCGAAGTTGCCGACCGCAGAGCAGGACTTCCCGCTGATGCTCGGGCGGGAGCCGGGCCGGACGCGGCTGGGGCCGGCCGCCCCGGGGTTCGACGCGGCCGACGTGCTCCCCGAGTTGACGAAGCGTGCGGTGGCGCACATCGACGGCCGCGCCGCGGCGAAGGACGGCAAGCCGTTCTTCCTGTACCTGCCGCTCGCGTCGCCGCACACGCCGATCCTGCCGACGAAGGAGTGGCAGGGGAAGTCCGGGCTGAACCCCTACGCCGACTTCGTGATGGCGACCGACGCGGCCGTCGGCGAGGTGCTGGCGGCGCTCAAGGCGGGCGGCGTGGAGGACGACACGCTCGTGATCTTCACCAGCGACAACGGGTGTTCCCCGCAGGCGATCTTCCCGGAACTGTTGAAGGCCGGGCACAACCCGAACCACGTGTTCCGCGGGAACAAGGCCGA
>DATLIF010000262.1:0-2810 GCA_035539575.1 Fimbriiglobus sp.
GGGTGGGGCGGGCGGCCCGGGACGGGGTGCTGTTCCGCGAGGGCGTCGCCCTGGAGAAGCTCTCTGCCACCGACACGGTCCTGATCGACAAGACGGGCACCCTGACCGAAGGACGGCCGTGGATCGTGGCCGTCGAGGGTAGCGTCGGGGAAGACCCGAACCGGGTACTCGCCCTGGCGGCGGCCGTCGAACGCGGCACCGAGCACCCGATCGGAGCGGCAATCGTCTGGGAGGCGGTCCGCCGCGAGCTACCGATCGAGACCGCCACCGATGTCGAGGCGCACCCCGGCAAGGGGGTGCGGGGCGAGGTCGCCGGGACTCGGGTCGTCGTCGGGACGCTCAAGTTCCTGCGGGAGAGCGGCGTCCACCGAGAGGGCCTGCTGAGCGAAGCCCACACACACCGGGTCGCCGGGCACGGGGTGGTGCTGATCGGCGTCGGCGACCGCTGCGTCGGGCTGGTGGCGTTCAGCGACCCGCTGCGGGCGACCTCGAAGGACGCGGTGGCGAAGCTCAAGAGCGACGGCGTGCGCGTGGTGATCGTCACCGGCGACAACCCGGACACGGCCAAGGCGGTGGCCCGGCGGCTGGAGATCGACGACGTGATCGCGGAGACGTTACCGGCCGAGAAGTACGCGGTGGTGCTCAAGTTCAAGGGCGAGGGGCGCACGGTAGCGATGGCCGGGGACGGGATCAACGACGCCCCGGCGCTGGCCGCCGCGGACGTCGGCATCGCGCTGGGGACCGGGACCGGGGCGGCGATCAGCGCGGCCGGGGTGACGCTGGTCCGCCCCGACCTGCGAGCCGTGGCGAAGGCCCGCGACCTGAGCCGCCGGACGGTGCGGACGATCCGCCAGAACCTGGTGCTGGCGTTCGCTTACAACTTGCTGGCGATCCCGATCGCGGCCGGGCTGCTGGTGCCGCTGGGCGGCGGGCTGATCTCGCCGGTCTGGGCCGCCGCGGCGATGAGCATAAGCTCCGTGTCGGTAGTGCTCAACTCGCTGAGGCTGAGCCGGGCGTAGGCGACGCCCCGCGTGCCCTACACGTTGCCGAACCGGCCGCGCCACCAGCGGCCGAACTGCTCACCCAGCCACCACCGCGGTTTGACCTTCGGGCCGTAACTCAGCCCGAATTGCTTCATCGCCACCTCCGTCACCCAGTCGGCTACCTCGCCCGGGTCGTCGGTGATCACCAGCTTGTTGAGGTCCGCCGGGTCGATCGTCTTGCGGTCCAGCATCCGCCGCAGCATCTCCACCCCGGGCCGGTAGTACTCCACCCCCATCAGCGCCACCGGCACGTCCTCCAGCTTGCCGGTCTGGATCAGGGTCAGCACCTCGAACAACTCGTCCATCGTGCCGAACCCGCCGGGCAGCACGACGAACGCATAGCTGTACTTGATGAGCATCAGCTTGCGGACGAAGAAGTGCCGGAATTCCACCATCGTGTCCAGGTAGTCGTTGGGCTTCTGCTCCTTCGGCAGGATGATGTTGCACCCGATCGACCGACCACCGATGTCCTTGGCACCGCGGTTGGCGGCCTCCATGACGCCGGGACCGCCGCCGGTCATCACGGTGAACCCGCGGCCGGCCAACAGTTTGCCGATCTGCCGGCTCGTTTCGTAGTACGGGTGGTCCTCGGCGAACCGCGCGGACCCGAACACAGTGACGCACGGTCCGACGAAGTGCAGCTTGCGGAAGCCCTTGACCAACTCGAAGAACACGCGGACGGCCTGACCCAGTTCGAAGCCGCGGGACTGGGGGCCTTGCAGGAACCGCGTCGCCTCCGGGGCGGTCTCGGGGCGGCTGCCCCACTGACCGCCCACCGGCTCAGGCGGCATCGGCTCCGGGTTGAAGTCGTCCATCTGGTCACCAGTAGGCAGCGGCAGTTGGCAGGAGGCAGTAAAGACAACTGCCTCCTGCCAACTGCCGCTGCCTACTGACTCCTTATGAGCGGCTGATGCCGGCCTCGCGCATCAGCCGGTCCGTTGCGGTATACGCCTCGCGGACCCAGTCGGCGATCCGGTCCGGCTCCGGCGAGTACTCCAGTTCAATCGAGATCGCCCCGTCGATGCCGAGGTCGCGGACCTCCCGCAGGTACGGCCCGAAGTCCACCACGCCCCGACCCGGCGGCAGGTCGCCGTGGACCTTCCCGTCGCAGTCGGAGATGTGGACGTGGACCGCCTTCCCCTTGAGCTGGCGCAGCTCCTCGGGCTTCGTCCCCGCCAGTTGCAGGTGGCTGATGTCGATGTTCGCCTGCACCGCCGGGTGGCCCACGTCGTCTATGAACCGGATCATGTTCGGCACGTCGTTGAGCAGCGAGAGCTTGAACGGCTCCAACTCCAGGGCGATCTGCAACCCCAGCCCGGCGGCGTGGTCGCCGAGGGTCTTCAGGTGATCCACGCCGGTCTTCCACTGTTCGGCCGGCGGGATCACCTGCCGCTCCCAGATGTACTCCCCGAGCACCAGCAGGACATTCTTTGCGTCCAGTTCGTACGCGAGGTCGAGATACGCCTTGCACCGCCCGACGTGGAACCGCTGCACCGACGGGTTGAAATCGATCAGCCCCACAGCCACGCAGGCGACGCTGACCACCGGCAGCCCGACCGCCTCGCACTCGGTGCGGATCAGCTTTCGCTCCATCGCGTCGGTGTCGAGCGGGTCGGCGAAGACGTCGATGGAGTCGAACCCGATGGCTTTCGTCTGGCGGACGCCGTAGGCGGTCCCGCGCCCGGCCTGGACCCAGGCGGAGTTGATGAGGCCGAGCTTCATGGCGGGGCTCCGGTCGTTCTCCCCTCTCCCCTCGGGGGAGAGGGG
>DATLIF010000263.1:0-8863 GCA_035539575.1 Fimbriiglobus sp.
ACACTGTAATTCCCCTGTGGCTTTGCAGTGGCAATGTTGTTTCCTGGAGCAGGACCAACGTAATTCGTTTGGGTGATGGTGATGATCTGGGCGTTGGCCGCCCCGCTTGAGAGGAATAGCGCGCCGAAGACCACCCCGGACAGCACCTTCAACTGAGTCGCCACGTTCGCCTCCATGTCCAATCAGTGGTGTCAATCGAACCAGGATCCGAGTCGCAAACTCTAGCATGACCGGGGGGGGGGCATGTCAAGCGCGATCATTCAGTTTCTTCTCATGCCGAAAAACAAACCCGGGGGCCGTTTGGCCCCCGGGTAGATGTGTCTTGGTACGCGGGCGTGAGCCCACGGCCCGGCCCTACTTCTTCGCGTCCGGCTTCGGCAGGTCGGCGAGTTCCACCGACACCGGCGCGTAGTGGCTGAACTCCATCGAGAAGCTCGCCTGGCCCTTGGTGGCGCTGCGGAGGTCGCTGGTGTACCCGAACAGGTTCGCCAGCGGCACCTTCGCCATCACCTGGGCGACGCCCTTGTCCTCGCTCGTCTCCTCGATGATGCCGCGCTTCGAGCTGATGTTGCCGGTGATCTGCCCCTGGTAGTCCTTCGGGGAGATCACCACCACCTTCATGATCGGCTCCAGGAGCTGGATGCCGGCCCGCTCCTGGGCGTCCCGGAACGCCTCCAGGGCGCACAGGTAGAACGCGTCCTGCGACGAGTCCACATCGTGGTACTTGCCGAAGTGCAGGTCGAACTCCAGGTCCACGAACGGGAACGGGTACTTGTACCCCTTCTTCGCTCCCTCCCGTAGCCCCTCCTCGACCGACGGGATGTACTCCTTCGGGATCGCCCCCTGGCTGATCGAGTTCACGAAGTACACGTTGTTCGGGTCCGGCTTCACCTTCGGGTCGTTCAGTTCCACGATCTCCTGGACCTTGTCCTCGATCTGCTCCGGGGTCAGCGGCGAGTACTTCACGTTGATGACGGCGAACTTGCCGCGGCCGCCGGTCTGCTTGACGAAGCGGTACTCCAGGTCCACCGACCGGGCCAGGCTCTGGCGGTACGCCACCCGCGGCCGACCCAGCTTGATCAGCTCGGTGTTCTCCTGCAGCACGCCGATCGCCCGCTTGAGCTTCTCGATCGAGATCTCCAGGTGCAGCTCGCCCATCCCGGCGATGATCGTGTCCTTGGTCTCCTCGTCGGTGTGCGTCTTGAGGGTCGGGTCGTCCCGGACGAGGCGGTTGAGCGCCTCGCCGACCTTGCCGGCGTCGAGCGACTTGGCGAACGTCAGGGCCTGCGCGATGACCGGCTTCGGGAAGCTGATCGCCTCCAGAGCGACCGGCTCCTCGGGGTCGCAGAGGGTGTTGCCGGTGAACGTCTCCTTCAGGCCGATGCCCGCGACGATGTCGCCGGGGCCGGCCTTGTCCAGTTCGATCCGCTTGTCGCCCATCATCCGGTAGAACCGGGCGACCCGCTCCTTCTTGCCGTTGGTGGTGTTCGTGTACGTCTCGCCCGGCTTCATCTCGCCGGAGTACACGCGGATGTACACCAGGTCGCCGGTGCTCTCGGCGACGGTCTTGAACGCCAGCGCGGACATCGGCTCGGCAGCGTCCGGCTTGCGGGTGACCGCCTCCTTGGTCTTCGGGTTGATGCCGTCCACGGGCGGCCGGTCCAGCGGGCTGGGCAGGCAGTCCACGACGAGGTCCAGCAGGTGCTGGACGCCGTGGAAGTTCTTCGAGCTGCCGCAGTGGACGGGCGTGAAGATCCCGTCCAGCGTCCCCTTGCGCAGCGCCTTGCGGATCTGGTCCTCGGGCACGTCCTTGCCTTCGAGGATCAACTCGGTGATCTCGTCGCTGGCGGCGGAGATGCCGTCGAGCATCTGCTCGCGGCGGGCCTTCGCCTCGGCGAGGTATTTCTCCGGCACGTCGGTGACGAAGAACTTGCGGTTCGACTTGTCGGACAGGTCGCGGGTGATGAGCTTCATCTGGACCAGGTCGATGATGCCCTCCAGCGAGCTATCCTGGCCGGCCGGGATCGTCACCGCGACCGGGTTGGCCTGGAGCTTGGTCTTCATCTGCTCGACGCAGGCCCAGAAGTCGGCGCCCATGCGGTCCAGCTTGTTGACGTACGCCAGCCGGGGCACCTTGTACTTGGTGGCCTGCCGCCAGACGGTCTCGGACTGGACCTCGACGCCGCCCTTGGCGCAGAACACGCCGACCGCGCCATCGAGGACGCGCAGGCTGCGCTCGACCTCGGCCGTGAAGTCCACGTGCCCGGGCGTGTCAATGATGTTGATCGCGATGTCGTTCCCGGCCCGGTCGGCCCAGTCGATGGACACGGCCGCCGAGTTGATCGTGATGCCCTTCTGCTGTTCGAGCGGGTCGAAGTCGGTGGTCGTGTCTCCGTCGTCCACATCGCCGACCTTGTGCTTGGTCCCGCTGTAGTACAGGATCCGTTCCGTGGTGGTCGTCTTGCCGGCGTCCACGTGGGCCATGATCCCGATGTTTCGGACTTTGTCGAGCATCTGCGTCGGCCGGGTCTGAGGCCGGCTCCTCGGAAAAAGGTGGGGAACGACCCGCCAGGGGGGAGAGGCGGCGGACTCGCCGCGCTCAACGATTAGACCGCCCACGGGGCGGTCTGGGTTCGAGGTTTCCGCGCGGCGCGGTCGTAATAATGCATCGTATCGGACGGGCCGAAGTCGTCCAGACCGGCCGGGAGAAGGTTGGGAGAAGTAGCAGGTCTAGCGGGGACGCCGCAGGCGTCCCCGCGCGGTCAGCGGGTCAGCGCCCCGGCTCGGTTCGCGGCGGTGCGCCCGACGGCGACCCGCCAGGAGCGGACCACCGCCCCGGCGACGCGGGCCGGCGCCTTCTGAACGCGGGTCAGCGCCCGCAACCGGTTGAGCGTCCGCGCCACCCACAGCCCGAGCGCCAGCGACCGGCGGCCGGTCCCGGCCAGCAGCGCGTCCCGGTCGGCCAGCAGGTCCGCCAGCCGGTCGTGCGCCCGGGTCAGTTCGTCCCGGTGGTCGGACACGCCCCGCAGGTCGGCCTCCAGCGATAGCACGCGGTCGCGCAGCGCCACCACCTCGGCCGGCACGAACCCGTCGAAGACGTTCGGTGGGGCGGCGAACCGCTCCAGCAGTGTCTCGTCCTCGCGGCGGACGTAGAACCGGTTGAGCCCGTCGAAGTACGCGAACAGGTAGCCGGCCGACACCAGCACGTCCTCCCACCGATCGTGGCAGGGGACCTGCGTGGCCGGCAGGGTGGCCTCGACCAGCACCACCCGCGGGCGGAACCGGCCCCAGTCGTTGCCCAGCAGCACCTCCCGCTCGTGCCCCTCGACGTCGATCGACAGAAAGTCGATCCGCGGAGCGGCGTGCTGCGTGAGGATGTCCCGTAGCGGGACGGCGCGGACGGTCCGACTGAACCGGCGATCGGCCAGCGGGCGGAACGGCTCGGGCACCTCCGGCGAGAGGCCCGCCAGCCCGTCGGCTCCGGGGAACTCGTAGAACGGCACGTCCCCGGCCCGGTCGGAGGCGGCCAGTTGCAGGTTCACGTCCCGGGGCCGGGCAGCGGCGAGCTTGTCGTACACCAGCCCCGGCTCAACGTTGATTCCGCGCCACCCGCTCTCGTAGAAGTGCCGCGTCACCGAGCAGACGTCCGGGTCGTTGGCCCCGACGTCCACGTAGAATCCGCGGTCGGTGTCGCGGAACACCCGGTCGAGGACCACGTCCTCGAAGTTCTGAGAGTAGCTAATCATTCGCGCGGCGGCCTCGTCCGTGACGGCGAGCGGCCCGGGGGGACGTTCGATGATGGCCGAAACGGGCGCGCGGGGCAAGCCCAAGGGGGAATGACTCAGGAATGACGAATGACGAATGACGAATGACGAATGACGGCTTTTGTCATTTCTCCTTGAGGTGGGCAATGATCGCGTTCATGGCCGTGAAGACGTGGGCGGCGGCCCCGACGTGGGTGGCGTCCAGCCAGACGATCTTCGGCTTGCCGGTCGCCTCCCACAGCCGCCGCATCGCCTCCGGCGGCACGATGTCGTCGCGGCTGGCGCCGATCAGCAGGAGCTTCTTGCCCTTGAGCCGGTCGGCGTAGGTCAGCGGGTCCACCGGGGCGATCTGCCGCTGGAGCTTCTCCTTGGTGACGCCCACGGCCAGCAGCGCCACGGTGAGCCACTGGGTCTTCGGGTGCTGGTAGAAGGCGTCCACCAAGCCGCCGCCGCCCAGCAGCAGGCACGCCGAGCGGACCCGCGGCTCGGCCGCCGCCAGCAGTCCGCCCATAAAGCTGCCGAGGCTCGTCCCGACCACCCCGATCCGGTCGGCGTCCACCTCCGGCCGTGCCGCCAGCCAGGCGACCGCCCGGCGGCCGTCGAGCACGGTCTGGCGGACGTTGGCAACGCTCGCCTCGACGTCCGTAGTGAGCATGCGATGTCGGCCCTCGGTCGGTCGGCGGGGGCCGTAGTACGGCATGGTGATCGCCAGCGCGGCGATGCCGTTCTGGGCTAGCCACATCGCTGCCCCGCGCGACACCAGGGCGTTGCCCTGAAGGATGTCGAGTACGACCACGGCCGGCACCTTGCCGGCGGCACCCTTGGGCCGGAAGTACTCGGCGTGGACGGTGTTGTTGGCCGCGTGCGGCGACTCGACCGGCGACGGGAACCGCACCGTGTAGACCTCGACCCCGCTGTACTCCAGGTCGTACCGGAGTTGCTGCTGGTAGGGGAAGGTGTGGTCCGCGAGCCGGAACGGTTCCGGGACGCCGCACCGCTCGTCGTCGCAGGCGCAACGGACCTCGCCGGTGGCGACCGGGCTGGCGGCGGGGGCCACGGCGGCCAGAGGAGCCAGCAGACCGAGGAAAAGTGCAGGGTTCATGGTCTCGCTCGGAGCGTCGGATCGTGTCACGTAATATGCTACGCCGCCGCCGGGCGGCAGGGCAAGCGGCGGACGGGGCTTATCAGTTCCTCGTCGGCCGCGGCCGTGACGGGGCTTGAACCCGGTCGCTGGGCCGGTCGTGGCCCGGTGCCCGCGGGCCGCGACAACCCTCACTAGCAAAGCACGTTCCCGCGCCGGTGGGCAGGTGATTTCGCCCGGGTTGGGGTTGCGACGGCTTGCGCGGACCCGATAGCATCCCGCGTTGCCGCTGGTCGCCCCCGAACGGATTCGCCCGGAAGTGTCAGGGAAGATGGCTGAACCGACCACCCAATCCGCCCGCAACGTCGCCCTCGACAACCTCCGCGTCGTCGCCATGCTACTCGGGCTGGTGACGCACGGCGTCCTGCCGTTCAAGGCGACCGGGATCGGCAGCTACCCGATCCACGACTGCGAGCGGACTGTGCTGGCGGACGCCTGCTACTTCGCCGTTCACGACTTCCGCATGCAACTGTTCTTCGTGGTGGCCGGGTTCGGCGCCTGCGCGCTGGCGAGCCGCCGCGGGGTCGGGGCGCTGGCCCGCAACCGGGTGCTGCGGATCGTCCTTCCGATGGCGCTGGCGGTGTTGATCGTCGCCCCGGTGATGCGCGTCCTGTTCGTCTCGCACCGGGTCGATCAGACGGCGGAGAAGTACGGTTCCGACTGGGGCTTCCTCACCGGCCCGGAGGTCCAGTTCGCGGACGGCAGTGTGAAAGAGATGTCTGTCCTCTCGCAGTTGAACCTGCCCGAGTACATCGGGCCGACATTCCACCTGTGGTTCCTGTACTACCTGGCGATGTGCTGTGTGCCGCTGATCGCGTGCTTCCTGCTCGCGCCGCGGCTGGCGCCGGCCGGGCTGGTGCGGGCCGGGGACGCGCTCTTCCGCGGGCTGGTTGGCCGGTGGTGGACGCCCGCGCTACTGGCCGTCGCGGGTGCCCCGATCCTGTGGAAGATGAGTGACTGGTGGATCAACACCCCGCAGGGGTGGCGGCCGGACAAGCTGATCTACCTGTACTACCTCGGGTTCTTCCTGTTCGGGGCGATGCTGTACCGGCACCGCGACCGGCTGGCGGCGTTCGGCCGGCACTGGGTAGCGCTCCTGCTGATCGCCAACGTGGCGGTGATGCCGGCGATGCTGAAGCTGACCATCACCGGCAACCACATGGAGGACGCGGGCACCGCGTCGGCGACGCTGCTCGGCTGGAAGTCGGCGGCGGTGCTGCTGAGCGGCCTGTACACCTGGATGATGGTGGAGGGTCTGATCGGCCTGTTCCAGCGGCACTTCTCCGGCAACCGCGACTGGTGGAAGTACCTGGCCGACTCGTCGTATTGGTGCTACCTGGCGGGGTTCCCGGTGCAGGTCGCCTTGCAGGTGTGGCTGGCGGACATGCCGATGTCGATCGCCGTCAAGTTCCTGCTGGTGAACGCGCTGACGTTCGCGGTGCTGCTGACGACCTACGAGTTGTGCGTCCGGCACACGTGGCTGGGGCTGTTGCTCAACGGCAAGCGCCCGGAGCGAACGCCGACGCCGGTGACGGTGCCGGAGCCGGTAGTGATCGCCGGGCGGGTGCGAGTGGACGCCCCGCACCCGGAGCCGACCGGCCCGCGGTGGCAGCCCACGGCGGAGCCCGTCGCGGAGAAGGCAGGCCGCTCGACTTAGAACCGATTCGGACTCCCTGGCGCGTTCGTCCGAGCCGCGACCGTCAGGGAGTCCGAACCTACAATCTCCCCTTCCGGGGGTGACTACCCGATACCGGGTATCCACCTGCTCACCGCTGGGACGCGGGAATCCCCACTTCCGTGTCTCGACCGTCGCCGGGCCCACCTCACTCGCACAGTGATTCCGTCATCGCAACGTCTTCAACACATCATCGTTGCGCGCTTCAACCCTTCTCGCTGGAAACGACCTCCCCCGGCCAAACGCTCTGGCACCATTCTTGAATCACCCGATTCGTCGCTCACCTGGCCGCCTCTCTTCAGGCCGAGGCGACGAGTCGTGGTTGCCTGATGCCCCGGAAGGGGTACACCCATGTTTCATCTCGAGAAGGATTGCAGCGATCGACTTCATTGGACGTGGCCAGGTCTCGCCGTGGTGGTGGGGCTGGTCGTTGGCCTGAGCGCACTGGCGGCACCCCAGCCGGGGGCCGGCAAAGACCGTCCGGCCGACGGCAAAACGATCTTCCGCTTCGATACGTTCGGCGACGAACAGAACTGGACCGACCGCCTGAAGCTGCACACCGTCATCGAGTCCTCGGTCAGCCCCAAGGCTGCACTCGGACTGGGACTGAAGGTCGATGTCGAGGCGCTGCCCGCCGATCTGATCGCCGCGCTCAAGGCCGGCCAGGTCGATCTGACCTCCCCGGCCACAACCCTGGCCCTGCTCAAGCTCAACGCGGTGGTCGGCGTGATGGGCCAGGTCGAGAAGGTCAACGGCCAGGACCGGCTGACGCGCGTCGGCGTCACCTGCGCGCTGTGTCATTCCACCGTGGACAACGCGTTCGCGTCGGGGATCGGCCGCCGCCTCGACGGCTGGCCCAACCTCCAACTCGACCCCGGCAAGATCATCGCCCTCTCGCCGGCGGTCCCCGCCACCGCGAAGGCGGTGTACAACTCGTGGGGGGCGGGCCGGTACGACCCCCGGTTCAACATCGACGGCCTCAGCACCCCGCTGGTCCTGCCGCCGGCGTACGGCCTGGCGGACGTGGCGAAGGAGACGTACACCGCCGAGGGGCCGATCTCGTACTGGAACAAGTACGTGGCGGTGACGCAGATGGGCGGCCAGGGCTCGTTCGTCGATCCGCGGCTCGGCATCAAGATCCTGCACCAGCCCGACCTGGTCCAGCGGAAGCTGCCGGCGCTGCGCGAGTACCAGTTCAGCCTGAAGAAGCCGCCCCCGCCGGAGGGCAGCTTCGACGCGGCCGCGGCGGTGCGGGGTCGGACGGTCTTCCACGGGGCCGGCCGGTGCGCGACCTGCCACATCCCGCCGCTTTACACCGACGTCAACCTCGGCCGGCTCCACGACCCGGCGGAAACGGGGATGAGCCCGGCGTACGCGAAGCGCACCCTGACCAAGAAGTACCGCACCACCCCACTGCGGGCGCTGTGGCAGCACCCGCCGTACTTCCACGACGGCAGCGCGGCGACCCTCCGTGCGGTGGTCGATCACTACGACCGGGTCCTCCGACTCGGGCTGACGGAGGGGCAGAAGCTGGACCTGGTGGAGTTCCTGAAGTCGATCTAACGAGCACCAAGTTGTGGTGCAGGTGCCCCCTGCACCACAACCAGCCGGGTACGACGGGGCGAGTCGGAGTTGTCGGGCCGCGGGAATTTACCCCATCCGCTTGCGGAACTCCTCGAACAGGTAGCTGCTGTCGTGCGGGCCGGCGGCGGCCTCGGGGTGGTACTGCACGCTGAAGATGGGGAGGGTCTTGTGCTTCATCCCCTCTAACGTGTTGTCGTTCAGGTTGACGTGCGTCGGCTCCACGTCCGGCGGCAGCGTCGTGGGGTCCACCGCGAAGCCGTGGTTCTGCGTCGTGATCTCGACCTGGCCGGTCTCCCGGTTCAACACCGGCTGGTTCACCCCGCGGTGGCCGAACTTCAGCTTGAACGTCTTCGCCCCGAACGCCAGACCCAACAACTGATGACCCAGGCAGATGCCGAAGATCGGCTTCTTGCCGATTAAGCCTTTCACCGTCTTGACCGCGTAGTCCACCGCCGCCGGGTCGCCGGGGCCGTTCGACAGGAAGATGCCGTCCGGGTTGTGGCTCAACACCTCGTCGGCGGTCGCCGTGCCCGGCAGCACCGTCACCTTGCACCCCACCTGCACCAGGCAGCGCAGGATGTTGTGCTTCATGCCGTAGTCCAGCGCGACGACGTGGTGGGTCGGCGGGCGCGGCGGCAGGTAGGTGACGAGCGGGTTGGTGAAGCCGTCGCCCCAGTGGAACGGCCCCGGCGGCACGAC
>DATLIF010000264.1:0-4761 GCA_035539575.1 Fimbriiglobus sp.
TCACGCCCTCGCAAGTTGTGACACCGGCTGGGTGGCATCGAGTCCTCCTTTCATGAGCGATGCCACCGACCATCGTCCCGGTCGTCCAGACCTGGGGCACCCAGCAGCACCTTCGGTACGCCGTCGCCGACACGACCGGCCCGGTTCTGGACCGGCTCGGGCTGGGCCACCCGGCACCGGGACGCCCAGTTGTATGCCAGCCACCACGACGCCGCTGCCGCCGCCCACCGCATCCTGTGGCGTCAGTTCCGCCGGTCGCCGGTCTACCAGCGGTTCGTCGTGCCGCTGGAGATGCAGGTCTTTGCCGCAGCCGAAGTCCGTCCCGACGACCTGAAGCAGTTCGCCCGGAAGTTGGTGAAGTTGTCGGCCCTTTACCCCAACTACGGCACCGGCCCGACTCCAGCTTCCCTGGTGCTGCCCCGATTGAATTGGGGCCGCATGACCCAACCCGTCAACTCCGAGAGGGAGCAAGACTGCCATGAGTAACGCAACCGTCGGCGGGCGGATGCGGGGGTTCTTCCTCCGCTACCTGCTCGCCCTCACCGTGCTGTGGGTGATCGTGCTGAACGTCATGGACTTGCTCCCGAAGGAGGGCGAGTTGATCCCCCGAGGCGGGGCGTGGCGACCGGCGACCGAGGCCGACCGGATTCAGTCCTTCCTCTGGTTCACGTTCTCCTGGTACTTCGGCGCACTGGTCGCCTTCGGGCTGGTGTGGCGGGTGGCCGAAGTCATGTACGACGTAACGTTCGGCTCCGAACGGGGTGAGTGACGAGGGGCGACGGGACTCGACCGACCCTGGCCGAGTCCCGCCCCGCCTCCTGAGATAGCCTTTGGGTTCGCCGCTGAAGGCCGGGAGGCACGGGCATGAAGTCGCTGACCGAGTACCTGACGTTCACCGTCCCCGAGCGGATGGCGTTCGTGAACATTACCCCGCAGCTTGAGGAGTTGGTCCGCCGCAGCGGGATCACGGAGGGGCTGCTGCTGTGCAATGCGATGCACATCACGGCGAGCGTGTTCATCAACGACGACGAGCGGGGGCTGCACGAGGACTACAAGAAGTGGCTGGAGCGGCTGGCCCCGTTCGACGCCAGTCCGCAAACCTACGCCCACAACCGCACCGGCGAGGACAACGCCGACGCCCACCTGAAGCGGCAGGTGATGGGGCGGGAGGTGGTGATCGCCGTGACCGCCGGGAAGCTCGACTTCGGACCGTGGGAGCAGGTGTTCTACGGGGAGTTCGTCGGGAAGCGGCCGAAGCGGGTGCTGGTCAAGATCATCGGGGAGTGAAACCCTACCGCCCGGATTGCTGAATCCGGGCGGCGGCGATTTTTGGGACTTCACTTCGAGAGGGCGTTCAGCCCTGTGGCCGAATCGTCGCCCGGCCAGGACGACATTTTTTGCAACGGGCCGAGAACAAAGAAAGGACCGGGCGGCAGTCGCACAGACCCCGGTCGATGGAACCGACTTTTTCAGATTTGGCCCCGATTTACTCCGAATCGACTTTTGCAACAGCGACGAAGAATTGTCAGGGATGTGGCTCGGGAAACGACGAAGGCCGGGGCGGTCACGGGCACCGCCCAGGCTCGCTTCACTCAATACTCCTCGGGCAGCAGCAGACAGGTCGAAGCTCGTTTCCCGTCGTCGCCGACTGCCTCGGTCAGCACCCACACCTTCTCGCCCGTCTTCAACCGGAACGACGACAGGATGCGGCCGCCGTCCGTCAGCGACATCTGGTTGGCGTGGTGGTCGTCGTCGCACAGTTCGCCCTGCTCCAGCCGCAGGTGTCGGGCCACCAACTCCCGGACGGTCTGCCCCGCCTTCCTCAAGGCGTCCAGGCTGCCAGGAGTCGCCACTACCTGCCCCAACTCGAACTTCGGCGTATCAGTCATGTGTTACCTCCTTGACTGACCAGCCGGTGTCACGGCTCGGTGCGGGTGCCGTGTGTCACGTCCGGGGCGGGTGATGCCCGAGTTGGGCCAGCCCGCTCAGGGTGCTCCCGTAGCTGTGGAACAGGGCCAGTTGGACTTCGGCGTTGCCCGGCCGGTCGAGGAAGTGCTGGTCGAGGGTCCAAGCGTCCGGGCTGATCGACTCCACGTTGCGGACGCCGTGGGTGTACTGCCACTTGGTCGCCTCCAGCGTCAGGAACTTCCGCAGCGGCTCGGCGGTCTTGTCCGAGCGGTCCTTCCAGTACGCCTTGACCGGCTTCCAGAAGTCGTTGTCCAGCCCTTCGGCGTAGGCGTTCCCGTTCTGTACCACCAGGGCCGTCACCCGCTCCGGGTGCTTCGCCGCCAGCCGGTAGCCGACCGGGGCACCGTAGTCCTGAACGTACAGGGCGTAACTCTTCAGGCCGACCGTCTCGGTGAATTTCTCCACCACGTCGGCCAGCATGTCGAACGTGTACTCGAACTTGTCCACGGCGGGGGCGGAGCTGTGCCCGAAGCCGGGGTAGTCCGGGGCGACGACGTGGAACTGGTCGGCCTGGGCCGGGATCAGGTGGCGGAACATGTGCGACGACGCCGGGAAGGCGTGCAGGAGCAGCACGGTCGGGGCGTCCGTCGGCCCGGCCTCCCGGTAGAAGATGTCCAGCCCGTCGATCTTCACGGTGCGGTGGGCGACCTTCGGGACGGCGGTCTTCGGGTCGGCGGCGTCCGCCGGGCGGGGGTGGGTGAGGCCGAGGGCGAGAACCACGGCGGCGAGCAGGGCGAACCGTGTGCCGGGTGTGACCATGACCAATCTCCTTCGTGAATGGGTTCGGGTGACGTAACAGAGAGCGGGTTAGTTGCCGTTGCGTGCCGCCAGTTGCGACTCCAGGTCGGCGATCCTCGCCTGGAGCCGCTCGATCACCGGGGCGACCTGGGCCTGCGAGAACCGCTTGTGGATGTGCTGCGGGCAGTTCACGTCCCAGGCTTCGACGGTGAACACGACGGCCCGCTCGACCTTGCCCGGATACTCGGGGTCACGGAGCCGCTCCAGCAGGGCGGGGTCGTCCTCGACGACCTTCGCCGTCCCCCACACCTTGACCCGCTGGCTGTTGGCGTAATCCATCAGGAAGAGGAACGCCTTCGGGTTCTCCGACAGGTTGCCCACCGTGAGGTACTGGCGGTTGCCGCCGAAGTCGGCGAACCCGAGGGTCCGGTCGTCCAGCACCTTGAGGAAGCCGGGCGACCCGCCCCGGTACTGGATGTACGGCTGCCCGTCGGCGGTCGCCGTGCCGAGGTAGAACATGTCCAGCCCGGCCACGAACCCCTCCAGGTCGGGGGTGACCGTCGATTGCCAGCCCCGGCCCCGCTCGGCCCGTGCGTACTGCTGGCGGGAACCCTTCCGGGCCTGGACCGCCTTCACCGCCGGGGTGAAGGCGATGTCGCTGGTGAACTCTCGCATCGAACGTCCTCGGCTCAGCGTCGGGAAGCAACCGAACGGGAGTGTATACAGACAGGTCTGTCTACCCTTACCCGAAAAACCGCCTTCACCCCGTCGTGACGGAAGACAGGAGGCGGGCGGCGGCGTCACGGGCCACGTAGGCGACAGCCGGGGAGCGGTCGATCAGGGCCGTCACGATGGCCCCTTCGACCAGCACGGCGACGGCCGGGGTGACGGCCTCCCCCGCCGGGCCGACCGCCTCCCGCACGAGTCCGGCCAGCGTCTCGTGGAACCGCTTCTTGTGCCCCCGGACGAAGGCGGTGCCGGGGTGGTCCGGGTCGGCCAACTCGACGGCGGCGTTCTGGAACGCACACCCCCGGAACCCCGGCGAGGCGAACCACTCCTTGAGGGCGGCGAAGAACGCCCGGAGCGGGTCTTTCACCCGCTTCCGGTGTCGGGCCGTGGCCTCGGCGAAGAAGGCCACGACCGCCGCCTCCCGGTGGTGGAGGACGGCCAGGATCAGGTCGTCCTTGCTCGGGAAGTGGGCGTACAGGGTGGCTTTCGCCACCCCGGCCTCGGCGATCACCCGGTCGATCCCGACGGCCCGGATGCCGTCGGCGTAGAACAGCCGGTCGGCCGTCGCCAGCAGGCGGTCACGGGCGTCGGCGGTCGGCTTGGTGTGTCTCATGGCGATATCTTACAGACAGGTCTGTCTGCACACAACCGCCGCCGTGTGGTCAGTACGCAGCCTTCCCGACAGATTACCCGAGTGCTGCGATGTATCGGGCACTGGGACTCGGGTTTCGTGCCAGAAAGCGTGGTCAAACAGGACTAGGCCGCCGCCCGTGTGTCTCAAAAGCGTATCTCCCCCGAGCAGGTGAGAGTGGATGTGGAACCCGCACACGGCGGCATTCTGTCCCACGATGCCACCCCCGGTCTGGCCGTGACAGCCGCTGCGGGTTGCGGGCGTGGCCGCTCCGGGTGGAGGGCGATCCAGTGCGAGGTCGGCCGGTGTCATGTACTGAGAGCCGAGCGACGACGTTACTCGTCAACTCGGGCCGTCCGCACCGCCCCGGCGGACGGCCGTTCGAGGTCGTCACCCGATCTTCGGTAGCAACTCGCCGAACAGGATGCCGAGCAGTTCCCCCCCCTCCGGGCGGCTCCAGTCCTGGGCGAGTTCGGCCATCAAGGTGTTGGTGGCCGTCAGCACCACCCCGGCCGCCTCCATCCGCCGCCGACTCGTCTCCTCCGACAGGGCGAACGGCGACCCCCCGGCGTCCAGCACCGCCTGCACCCGGAAGAGTCATCCTCCTCGGGTCGGGCGTTGCGGCCGGGCGAGCGTGGGGGCACAATACCGGGGGAGGTGCCCGCCGAGCAAGTAGGCACCCGGAAGTGCCCTAG
>DATLIF010000265.1:0-9380 GCA_035539575.1 Fimbriiglobus sp.
ATCAGGCGATCAGCACACCCCCTTTGATCGTCTGACCAGAAAAGGTGAGCGCCTGACCCCACCGAAGTGATCGCCTGTAGACAAAAGTCGACACATGCATTGAGGCCACATCCGAATCAGGTAGGTGACGAAGACTGTGGGGATCTTGGGATCCTGACGATGGGGGTTGCTCGCTGGTGTTCCTGGTCTGGAGCGCCCGCCGCAGCGACTGGCCGTTCGGCAGCCCGAACTCGAATTATAGTCGCGCGACGGTTTGACAGTTGACAGTGGCCACTCATGTGACTTAGTATCGCTCCGGGTAAGTGGACCGGCACCTTTCGGGGGACATGAGATGCCCCGCTCAATCGCCATTCTGCCGATTCTGGCTCTGCTGTTGGCTTTTGCCCCCGCCGCCCCGGTGCCGAAGGTCTCCAAAGATGCGATGTATTACTTCCCGACCCAGGTCGGCACCAAACTGGTCTACTGGGTGGAACTCACCAAGACGGAAGTGACTGAACTGGTCGAGGACGCCGAGGTGAAGGACGGGGAGGTCATCGTCACGATCCGCCGCAGTCCGGAGACATCAGCCCTCCTGAAGCAGGAGAAGCTATCGGTGTCCGCGAAGGGCATCATGCGACTTGAGGAGTCGGGGCAACCTGTCCGACCCCCCGTGTGGCTGCTCAAACTCCCGCATGAGCCCGGCGCGAAGTGGGACGACGACGCCCGAAACAAGTCCACGTACACGGTCGGGGCGGTGGAGGAGGTCGAGGTGCCGGCGGGCAAGTTCAAGGCCATCCCGGTCACCCGGCACTGGTCCATGCTCAATACGCCGGTCCAGACGACGGACTGGTACGCCCCCGGAGTTGGGTTGGTCAAGCGGGTGCTGAGGGGCGGGGACCGCGAGGTGACGCAGTTGGTACTCAAGTCCGTGACCACTGCGGAGGAGATGGAGCAGGCCGTGCTGAAACTCTGTGCTGTGTTCGCCGACAAGCGACTGTCCGAGGCGGTCCGCGAGGACGCCATCCGAAAATTGATCCGAATCGGCCCCGCCTCCCGGTGGGCCATCCCAAATCTGGTCGAACTGCTAGAAGACCCCAAGACTTCGACCTACTTGCTGTACGCGGCTGTCGATGCCCTCACCTACATGGGGCCGCGAGCCGCCCCGGCCGTCCCTACGCTGCTCCGACTGCTCGAGCGGTCAGCCGCCCTGTGGCGTGACCAATACCGTGCGGTGGCTGCCCACCAAGCGGTCGGCGCAACTGCTCTCTGGCTGGACGGGTGGGACCGGTGGAGGAAAGAGTTCGAGCAGCATGGCCTTCCGTTCGACATCTGGGTGTCCTGGACGGTCTTGGCGGATCAAAGAGGCATCCTGCGTGCCCTACAGGCGATCGGCCCGGCCGCCGCCCCGGCCGTCGAGGCGCTGACAAGGTATCGGGAGAAGGTCCAAGGCCACCCGATCCTGGAGAAGCAGGCGCACGACGCGCTGACTGCGATCGACAAGTGAGTGGATCGGTTTCGGACGGTGACGATGACGGGCCACAATCCAAGGAGGCCGGCATATGTTGCGACTCTGGTTCAATCCCGATCGTGTGACCCAACACGAGGAGCCATCACGCCAGCGAGTGCAACGGGTCAGCTGGCCGACCCAACTCCGGAGCGAGCAACTCGAAGACCGATGCGTGCCGGCGAATTACACATGGAATGGGCCTGCGGAAGGGCTCTGGAGCAATCAGGCCAACTGGTTGCCGAATGGGGTTCCGGGGGCGAGCGACACAGTGGTGTTCGACGGCACGGTGGACACGAAGAGCGTCGCGGACATCGCGAAGGTCCAGGGAGTCGAGATCGCAGCTGGATATGAAGGCACTGTCTTCATCAGGACTGCTGAGGGAGCGGAATCCACGCTGGAGGTCACGAACACTTTCAGTATGGCGGGTGGTGCGATCACGAGCCCCATTCATGGGAAGAGTACGTTACTGCTCTCGGGTGCGAGCCTCTTCACTTGGACAGACGGCGTCGCGTTAAATATGTACATCATGCTTGGCAGTTCGACGAACCACGATGTCACGGGAAAGATTGCCGGTGTCGCGGTGGCACTCCCTGACTCGCGCTTGGTGAATTACGGCAAGTTTACTTGGGCGGCCGGCACTATCATGGCCACCACCAACCGTACTGCCGAGATCATCAACGAACCCGGCGGGACCTTCGAGGTCCAGAGCACAGGGGCATTTTGGGTTTCGGTCGATGGCCAGGCACAGAACGCCGGGTCATTCACGAACCGGGGTACGCTGCATTTTAACACCGGCGGAGTACGGATCGCGGCGACATTCAGGAACACCAACAACGGGATCGTCCGCGTCTACCCTGGGCAAGTGCAGTTCGACCATGAGGCGGAGCAAACTGGCGGTACCTTCGAACTCCGCGGGGGCACGGTGAAGGTGGCGAGCAACCAAGTGCTCGGCATCCGGGACGGCACGCTCACCGGCGCCGGGACGATCGACGGCAACCTGAACCTGGGCTACGACGGCGGACCGGCGACCGCCGTGACCATCCGCCCGGGGATCGAAAGCGCCATCGGCACGATCGAGATCACCCAGTCGTGGCAGATGTTCTCCTCCTCCGGCCAGACCTGGATCCGGATCGATGACAACGGGAATACCTCGAAGATCAAGGCGACTGCGGGCTGGGCGAAGCTCGCGGGCGTCCTGTGGATCGAGAACTCGAAGAATGACAAGCCGACGGCCGGTGAATCTCGGGAATTCTTGACCGCCCACCTCGGCTTCGACGGGACCAACTTCAGTCACAAGGGCGTGGCCTACTGGGGCTGCTGGGCCGACCCCAACGGGGGCGGGAAATATGTCAAGTGGTCGCTCCCGGCACCGACCGGTAACAGCTACTCTCTGGTTTCGATCTTCGCTTCGGGGTCCTGAGCTTCCGACCCCTCGGCCTCACGCTCGCCGCCGGAGCCGTGCGGCGAGCGCGGGCAGACCCCTTCTCCCTACGGCGGTTTGCCCCCATGTCCGGCGATCCCTTCGATCGCAGACCCATCGACACCCACGGCCCGACTCCCCTCCTCTACCGCACGTTCGTCGAGCCGCCGTTCCTGCACGGAGGCGACGGCCGACACGCGGCTATCTGTCCGCTCACCGGCCGCACGGCCGTCGTAGAGCCGGCCGACCTCCAACTCCTGGGTGTGTGCCGGACGTTCGCCCCGCTCGACATCCACGCCCGCCGGGGGTGCCTTGCCCTCGGCTATCCTCTGGACCATGAAGGCTGGCTCTGCGACCGGCTCGCCGCCCTGACGGCTTCCGGCCTGCTCGTCCCGTATGGTCAGATTCAAGCGCTGCTCGATGCCAGCATCCCTTCGACGCCCGCGCCCGTCACAGTCATTGGCATCCCGACCCGCGACCGGCCCGACATGCTGGCCCGTTCCGCCGCCGACCTGGCCCGGTCCGCCCGCGACGCCTACCGGTCGGTCGAACTCGTCGTGGCCGACGGGTCCGCCCGGCCGGAGTCGCGGGCCGCGAACCGAAGGGTGTTGGAGGAGTTGCGGGACACCTTCCCCGGCGAGGTGCGGTACATCGGCGCGACCGAGCGCGAGCGGTACGTTGTCGAGTTGATCCGCGCCGGGGCCGACCCGGACGCCGCACGGTTCGCCCTGCTACCGGACGAGTCGCTGTTCGCCGCGGGGGCCAACCGCAACCTGCTCGCCCTGCACGCGGCCGGCCGGGTCCTCCTCCAGATGGACGACGACGGGTTTAGCCGGACCGCCGCCGTGCCCGACGCCCGGACCGGCCTCGCCTTCACGTCCCACCCCGACCCGACCGAGTTCTGGTTCCTGCCCGGAGTCCCGACCGACGGCGAGCTCGGGGCACCGGCCGACGTCGCGGGGATCCACGAAGCGCTCCTCGGGCGGGGGCTGGCAGACAGCCTGGCCGCCGTCCCGGCCGGGTCGGTGGACCTGGACGGGGCCGACGCGCCGTTCTTCCTGCGGCTGCGGGCGGCCGGTGGGCGGGTGCGGGTGACGACCGCCGGGGTGGCCGGCGACTCCGGCATGGGGACCGCCGCGTATTACCTCATGCTCCGCGGGGCGTCGCGGGACCGGCTCCACTCGTCGGAGGATGTCTACCGCGCGGCCGTGAGCGGCGGCCCGGTGGTCCGGGCCGTGACCCGCCCGACGGTCACGGCCGGGTCGGTGTGCATGGCGGGGAACCTGGGGCTCGACCTCCGATCGCCGTTGCCGCCGTTCCCGCCGGTGCTGCGGAACGAGGACGGCGTATTCGGGGCGATCGTCCAGACGTGCTGTCCGTCGGCGTTCATGGGCCACCTGCCCGCCGCCGTCTGGCACCTGTCCCCCGGTCCGCGGACGAACTCCCCCGGTCTGCTCGACCGGTGGACCGACGGCATCCGCTCCGAGCATCTGCTGATCGCGCTGGTCCGGGCCTGCGCCCCCGCGGCGCCGTCCACGGACGAGCGACGGAACCTGCGCATCCTGGGCGAGGGGCTGGCCGGGCTAAGCAGCCTGCCGGCCGGGGAGTTCCGGGCCATGATCCGGGCCACCGCGTGGGACCTGATGGCGGGGATGGCGGGGCAGCTAACCGGGTTGCTGGAGGAGTACGGCGAGGAGCCGATGTGGTGGGCTAACGACGTGAAGCGGCTGACGACGCGGCTCCGGGACCAGGCGACCGTCGAACACTACGGAGTCCCGACCGACCTGCGGTCCGGGGCAAATCCGGACGAGGCCCTCGACCGGTTCCGGGGGCTGGTCGGGCGGTACGGCCATCTTCTCACACACTGGCACGACCTGGCGGAGACCGCCGCCGACTTGCGCTTCCAGGGCGTCGTTCCGGCTCAGTAGGCTCTCGCCACGTCCCGTCATAGAAAGTGTCCCTGTACACGCCTCATCACCGACGAGACTTCGCCATGTCCGCCCCGGACTGACCGGCCTTGCGGAACCGGAACGGCGAGGCGACGTAGTACCGCTTCCCGCTGGACATGGCCGACTGCATCTTGTCGGTGCGGAGGATCGCCACCTCGGCGTAGGTGACGCCCTCGGAGTCGAACGGCGGCGTCTCGGCGCAGCGGCCGTCGAACCGCGCCTGCTCCTCGCCGATGTCCTTCTGCCGGCTACGGCGGTACACCTCCTGCACGATGCCGACGAACCGGACCGTCCGCCCGGCCACGCTGCTCTCGGTGGTGACGATCTGCGTCCGCTCGACGGACTGGCTCCGGTCCACCCAGAAGTAGAAGCAGTCGCTGGTGGACTCGTGCTCCGGCGGCGCGGCGACCCGGCCGATGGGGACGGACCGCCCGGTCTGGGGCACGGCGGTGAACGGGGTCGGGTCCGTGGCGAGGTCGGTCATAGCTCGTGTCTCCGGAACAGGCCGGCCTGGCGGTACAGCCGGTTGACCAGCACCGGCAGCGGGGTGAACAGCGGCTTCAGCGCGTCCTCGGCGCGGACGATCGGGTCGAGCGAAACCGGCATCCGGGCGTAGCTGTCCGCCCGGCACCGCGCGTCGATCAGCCAGCGGGACAGGCGGTTGACGAAGCCGAAGTCGCGGCCGCGGTGCTCGAACTGGTTCCAGGGCACCTCGACGCGGACGTACCCCCAGTTCGGGGCCAGCCGCGGCCCGCCGGACAGTTTCAAGTACCACGAGGCGACCGGCACGTCGGACTCTCGCCCCCCGCCCAGCCCGGCGATCTTGAACACGGGGGTCCGCCGCCCCGGCGGCAAGGCGAGCAGGGTTCGCCAGCCGTGCGGGTGCAAGTACGACGCGGATTGCATCTTCGCCACCCCGACGACCAGTGGGCCGGCCGGGTCCGGCTCGCCCATCACCCGGTTGAGCGGCCCGTCCACCAGTGTCGGCACCGACCGATCGACCGCCAGGGCCAGCCGCTCCAGGGTGGTCATCTCCTGCTGGGTCCGGGCACGGGCCTGGCCGCGCATGACCTCGTAGTCGAACGGGTTGTGCCCGGCGGGCGGCAGGTTGGCCGGCAGCACCCGCAGCCGCAGGATCGGGTTGTTCGCCAGCTCGGTCGCGAACGCCTCGACCTCGGCCCACGGGAACGGCTCGGCGACGAAACTGAGTACTCGCGCGATGGACCGGAACTCCCGGACGAACTGGCGGCCCTGCAGCCGCAGCGCGACCGCTCCGACCTCGGCCAGATACAGCGGGATCGGCCAGCCCAGTCCGCGGACCGACAGGCACAGGACCGGCTGGCCGGACTGGCACCCGTCGATGAACCGGACCGGGGACTCGCCGGGCCTGGCCGGCGTCTCGGGCACAACGACACCGTCCCACCGGTCGGCGTCCATCTCCACGTTGAGATCGACGGAGGGCGGCCTGGCCTCGCCCTCCTCGTCGTCGGCCAGCAGCGGCAGCGCGGGGGTCATCCCGACCGGCACCGCCTGGTGGTCGCGCAGGAATCGGCTGACGGCGTCACTCATCGCCCACCCCCAGGCTCTTCAGCCGGTAGCGCATCGCCTCGCGGCTGACCAACAACTCGGACGCCAACTGGTATGCCAGCACCCCGCGCGGGCAGCAGCCGTGTTCGGCCATCAACTCCTCGGCCCGGGCCGCGCACACCTCGACCGGCATCAGCAACTCCGCCGCGAACCGGTTGGCCTCGCGCTCCATCTCGTCGTCCGACTCGCTGGCCTCCTCGACCTGGGAGTCGATCAGGTACGGGCGGTCCATGCGGTCGCGGTGCAGGATGGCGTGGCCGAGTTCGTGCGCCGCGGTGAACCGCCGCCGGCCCAGGTTGTTGCCGTCAGCCGAGACGTAGGCCCAGGCCGTCGAGGCGGTGAGGTACAGAAAGCCGACGAACTTCTCGGCCGGGTCGCCGGGAAGCTCGATCTCGATCCCTTCCGAGCGCAGGTGATCGGCCACCGACGCGCGGTCCAGGTCCGGCAGGGTGCAGTGCGTGACCCAGGGCCGGGACATCGCCTCGAAGAAGCGGTTCAGCGGGACCGGCCCCCGGCGCGCGGGATCGACCGGCAGTTCGAAGTCTCGGCGAAGTTTCGCCACCGCGTCCGATATCACTTCCGATCCTCCGGCTTCGGTGCCTTGCGGGCGGCAGTCTGGTACTCGGCCGACTCGCGGCGAGTGTGGAGCTTGATGACGGCCTGGTGGAACGCCTTCCAGTACTCCCGGACCGCCGGGCCGTACTTCGCCTCGGCCCAGGCGATCAGCTTCGGCAAGCCCAGGTCCGTCGGGATCGGCTCGGCCGACTGCCGCAGTCGCTCGTTGAGCCGGTGGGCGTCGGCCGGCAGCCGGTCCGGGGTGTGGCGGAACAACTCGTCGGCCACGTCGGCGACCGTGACCGGGCCGGACGGCGGGCGGACGACCTCGGCGCTGGGCAGGTGCTTCTCGACGGCCTCGCTCAGTACCGCGGCGTCGCGGGCGGCCTGTTCCTCAAGTAACCCGGCGTGAATGTCGCGGAACGCGGCCAGCAACTCCGGGTCGGCGGCGGCTGCCGCCCAGAGCGATTCCAACTCGGCCTCGTCGTTCCGCTCCAGGGCGTCCAGGTAGCGGGCGGCGGCGAGGCCCACGCGGAGGCGGTCGTGCGGGGTCATCGGCCCCCCTCCTTCCCGGCGGCCAGCCGCCGGAGTTCGTTCAACGCCCGGGCCAGTCGGACGCGGGAGCAAACCTCGCTGATCCCGAGCCGCTCGCCGATCTCGCGGTGGCTCAACTCGTTCAGGTAGTACAGGGTGACGATCTGCCGCCGGTCGGCCGGCAGCAAGTCGAGCAGGTCGTTCACCTCGGCCGGATCCTCGGCCGGGTCCATCCGGGCGGCCAGGTCCTCCCAGCCGGCCGGGTCTGCCGGCGGCTGGGCTGGCTGCTTGCGCAGCGCCCGGCAGTGTTCCGACAGGACGTGGTTGAGGATGCCGTGGGTCCACCCGGCGAGGCTGGTTCCGGCCGCGGGGTCGAACGTGTCGCGCCGCCTCCAGGCCCGCTGGAGCGTCTCCTGGACGATCTCCTGGGCGGCGTCAGCGCGGGTCGCGGCCGGCTGGTCACTCAACCAGATCCCGAGCCGGGCCAGCGCGTGGGCGGTCAACTCGCCTCGGAGTTCCGGGGCGTCCAGCGCTGCCCGCTCCGGGTCGTCCGGTGGGGCGGTGGCCGGCTGCGGTACGGCCGGTGTCATGGGATCGGGCTCCTGTTCCGGATACCTGACGCGAGTATCTTGCGACCGGGGCAGCGAACGCTACACCCACCCGGGAGAGATTAGCTCGCTCACGAAACACGGAACGCCCGAACAATCTCCCCTCACGAGAATTAGAGCAGTTTCGGCCTCCGAGTAGCGTCTGTCATTTGGGAGGGCGAGGCTCCTGCCGAGCCGTGGGAGCCCAGGCTCGGTAGGAGCCTCGCCCTCCCACCGCTACGAGGAACCTGAACCTGCTCTAACCCGCTCCGGCGAACCACTCGTCGCGCGCCTGGGCCGTTCCGCGGACCTGGTCCGCGGCGGCCGCTACGGGCCGCCCCTGGGCAGTGCGGAGCCGCCCGAGGCTGTTCGCCGCCCTCTGGGCCAGGGCCGACGCCCGCTGGGATCGGGCTACCGCGGCCGCCCTCTCGAAGCAGACCTCGGCCGCGTCCGGCGTCGCGAGCGCGACGTGCAGTTCCCCTCTGAGCCGGTGGACCTCGGCCTCGTATAACCGCTCCCCCGTCCGCCCGACCAACCGCTCCGCCTCGTCGAGCACCCCCAGCGCCTCCCCGGCCCGACCGGCCCGCCCCAGCGCCTCGGCCAGGAGCGCCTGATAGTACGTTCGGTAGGTGATGCTCCCGGTCGCCTGCCAGGCGTCTAGCCCCTGCTCCAGGAGGGCGACCCCGTCGGCCGCCCCGTCGGCCGCCGCCGCCCACCCGAGCAGGACGGTCGCCCCGGCCTGCCAGAAGGCGAACCGGTGTTCGACCGAGACCGCCAGGGTCTCCGCGGCGAACTCCCGGACCGCGGCCGGGTCCTGCCGGAACTGGTGCAGCATGGCGGCGAAGTGCAGCGCCAGGGCCAGGGTGCTCGGCTGGGACCCCTCGCGGGCCAGCCGGACCGCCTCCCGGCTGCGGGCGGCGGCCTCGTCCGGCTCCCCGAGCAGCCAGAGCGCGGCCGCGCCGAACGCCAGGCAGGCGACCCCGGGGTCCTGTCCGAACTGGACCGTCAACACCCGGTGCCGGCCGGGGTCGTACAGGGCGGCCGCCGCCGCCATGTGCCGCCGCGCGCCCTCCGGGTCGCCGGCGCACAGCGCGACCACGGATCCCGCCTGCCGACCCTGGAGGACCAGGGCCGGGTCGCCGGACTGCTCGGCCAGCGCGAGTAATTCGCCCCCCAACAGGTGGGCGCGGCCGAGGTCCGAGCGGACCTTGTAGAAGAGCCACAGCCCCCACAGGATCGGGAAGAGCGGGGCGGCGTCCGGC
>DATLIF010000266.1:0-5244 GCA_035539575.1 Fimbriiglobus sp.
GGGTCAAGCATCGTCTGAAGTCAATCACCCCGCCCTTGCTCTGGGCAGCCGCGCGGCGGGCCTATCGGTTCCGTCACACGGTCGTGGCCGCGGTGAAGGCGGTCGTACCGCCCTTTCTGTATCATCGCACGCGGACGGTCATCCGCAGGGCCCTCGGCCGCGATCCCAGACCGCTTCCGGCACCCACCGAGGCGCCCACTCTCCCGGCGAACGTTGCCGCGTTGCCGAAAGACCCGGCGCTTGCCCGCCTGGAGCGGGCCGGGTTCGGCCATGAGCACGGCAACATTGACCTCTACCAGCAGGACCTGGAGGCAGTTCTCGCCCTGGTCGGGCTGGGACCGACCGACCATGTGTTCTTGCCGACCGCCCATGCCCGGGAGTTGATCGCCATCCGCCGGATCGTGGACCAGTACGGCACGGACCGGTCCCCGACCTTCCACCTGGAGTTCCGGCACGCCCTGGATTACGACGAGGCCGACCTGCGGCCGCTCAACCCGTACACCGCCGTCCACCTGGCCCTGTTCGACCTGTACCGGTCGCTCGGCCACAGCCAACGGGTCCGGGTCTACACAGACACGGAGGAACTGACCGAGGCGTACATCGCCGCCACGGGGCTGCCGTTCGAGACGCTCCCGATCCCGTTCCGCACGGACCGGATTGCCCCACGGAACCGGCGTCCTGGCGACCCGCTTCGCCTGACGTTCCTCGGCGACGCCCGGGACGAGAAGGGGTTCCACTGGATTCCGGACCTGATTGACGGTCTGAGGCACGAGGCCGAGGCCGGGCGGGTGACGTTCGCACTCCAGGCGAGCCTGCTGGCCCCGCAGTACAACCCGGAGAGCGTCCCAGCCATGGCCCGCATACGGGCACTGGCCGATGAGCCATACCTGGAGTTGCACGGGCTGGACGCACCTTTGACGCCGGAGCAGTACTTCGATCTACTGTCCCAGGCGGACGTGATGCTCTGTCCGTACAGCCCGGAGAACTACAAGCGTCGCAGTTCCGGGACACTGACCGAGGCACTGGCGGCCGGCATCCCGACCGTGGTCCCGGCCGACACCTGGCTGGAGCGGCAGCAGCCGCCGGGAACGGGGGAATCGTTCACCGACCGGGAGTCGTTCGTCGAGGCGGTCCGCAAGGTCGTGACCGGGTACATGTGTTACCACCACCGGGCGCAGGTGTACCGCGACCGGTGGCTGTCGGTCCACACCCCCGACAACCTGGTCCGGGTGCTGCTCGGCCGGCCGGCAACGGCGGCGGTCGGGGCGCTGCAGGACGTGGCGTGAGCACCGGAGGCGCACCATGCGAGTCAAGTACGTCTACAACTGGGGCTTCTTCCACCCGCCCGGCAGCGGGGCGGACCTGGTCGCCGCCAACCATGTGGCCTACCTCACCGCCCGCGGGTGGGATGTCGATTGCCTCATCGTCCGCGACCCGCGGCGGGATCACGCCGAGGCCGCCTTCCGAGCCGAGTACGGGCGGCTCAGTTCGCTCACCCTGACCGACCCACCGGGGGGCGGGTGGAGCCTGGGCGACCAACTGTTCGCCTTCGACGCCCTGGCGAACCGGCCGGCAGTCCGCGACTTCCTCGCCGCCCCGGCGGACGCGTTTTTGACCAACTATGTGTTCACCGCACCGCTTGTCAGCAAGCTGCCGGCCGGGTGCCGGCGAGTGCTGGAGTCGGTGGACGTCATGTGCGACCAGTTCGCCCTGGCGGACCGGCGTCCGGACGGGCGGCCGTTCCCCGCGGGGCTGGCCCGGGCACGGACGGCGTACAACCTGCGAGCTGAGCTGGACCTGTACCGGCTGTTCGACGCGGTGCTGATGATTAACCGTGACGAATACGACCGGGTTCGCCGGTTCGGCGCAGCGAACGCTGTGTATGTCCCTCGTTGGTGCGAGCCGCCGGCCGACGCCGGCGGCGAGCCGGCCGGGACGACCCACGACCTGTTGTTCGTCGCGTCTGCCAACCCGATCAACCGCGCCGGCATCGAGTGGTTCTACCGCCACGTCTTCGTCCGCCATCTGTGGCGGCGTGGGGTCCGGCTGGCGATCGCGGGTGGGGTCTGCGGGCTACTCGATATCGCCGACACCAACGTCACACTGCTCGGGGTGGTAGACGGGTCGCTGGCCCCGGTGTACCGATCGGCCGCAGTCGTGGTGGCCCCGATCTTCGAGGGGACCGGGCTGTCGATCAAGACCGTGGAAGCGCTGGCGATGGGCAAGGCAATGATCGGGGCACCGGCTGCTGCGCGGGGACTGGACCCGCGATCCGGGGCGTTCTTGACCCTCGACATGAAGGCCGATCCGGCCGCGACGGCCGATACGATCCTCGACTTGCTGGCCGACCCGGTGAAGCGACGGACGCTGGAGCAGAAGGCGGCCGCCTATGCCCGGCGGGAGTTCGGTCGCGAGACATTCTTCGCGGCGATGGATCGGGCGTACCAGCTCGCCGGGTTCGAGCCGGCAGCCGAACTGCGGGCGCGGTCGGCGTGAGTCCAGGCAACGCCGGGTGAGTTCCAACCGAGGTGGACCGACGATGCGGATTCTCGTGACCGGGGCGACGGGGTTCCTGGGCCGACACCTGATGCCGGTCCTGAGTGAGAGGTACGGGGCCGACTCCGTCCAGGGTGTCAGTTCTCGCGAGTATGACCTGATGGACCCCGGGCAGGTGACGCGGATGTTCCGCGATCGCAAGCCGGAAGTCCTGGTCCACCTGGCCGCGTACTCGGGCGGGATTGGGGCCAACCGCGCCTTCCCGGCCGACTTCTACTACCGCAACACGCTGTTGACCGCGCTGGTCTTCGAGCAGGCGGCCCGGTCCGGGGTCAAGAAGCTGGTCTACCCGATGGGCGGCTGTAGCTACCCGGCGAAGGCGACGTCGCCGATCTCCGAGGACCAGATGTGGCAGGGCTACCCGCAACCGGAGAGCGCGGGGTACTCGGCGGCCAAGAAGATGGGGATCGTGGCCAGCATCGGTTACCGTGCGCAGTACGGGCTGAACTCGGTGGTGATCGTCCCGGGCAACATGTACGGCGAGTACGACAACTTCCGCAACGAAGAGTCGCACGTCGTGCCGGCGATGGTCCGCCGGTACTTCGAGGCGAAGCGGGCCGGGTTGCCGCAGGTCGCCATGTGGGGGTCTGGCAAGCCGGTCCGGGATTTCGTGTACGCCGGCGACGTGGCCCGGTGCATCCCGTACTTCATCGAGAACTACGACTCGTCCGAGCCGGTCAACCTGTCGTCCGGCACGACCACCCCGATCAAGGAACTGGCCGAGGCCATCAAGGAGGTGGTCGGTTACAAGGGGGAGATCGTCTGGGACTCGCTGAAGCCCGACGGGCAGATGGTCAAGATCTTCGACACTACCCGGATGAAGTCACTGGACCTGTCGTGCCCGACCAGCCTGCTCGACGGGCTGCGAAAGACAGCCGACTGGCTGGCGAGGAACTACGTCGCCCGCGGCGACGGCATCCGACTCGACCCGCCGGCAGCGGCCAGGGAGGCGGCGTGACGTCCAGCCACACGAAACACGCCATGCAACTTCCACCCCGTATTAGAAGGTGGGTCCAGCAGACCGGGGCCAGGCTATTTCGCAGGGCCACCGGCGATCCGGCAAGTCAGACCGACTGTGTCGGACCGGTCGCAGACCCGTCCCCGGCCGCGCGGCGGGTGTTCTGTCTGGTCGGAGCGTTCGGCCAGCCGAACCTCGGCGACGAGATCATCCTGCGAACCTGGCTCCGGGCGATCGCCGCGGCCCACCCCGGAGCTGTGGTCCATGCCCTCGGGTTCGACCCCCAATTCGTAACGTTGATCCAGCCCCGATTGCCGATCGACTTGCGGCCGTCGGGCCTGTTGTGGGGCTACGCTCACGGCCTGAGTAGTGCCCCGCAGCCCCCCGGACCGGCCGACGAACTGTTAGCCGACCGCCCCGAACTCGGCCCGCGTCACAAACTCCTGCGCGACTACCTGCTCACCGTCCTCTCGTCAGCCGAGTTGGTGCATTTCGTCGGCGGTATGTACATCAGCGACCGCTGGCCGTCATCCCTGTACCTTCCGGCGGTGGCGGCCGCGGCCGTCCGGGCGAACGGCGGGCGACTCGCGTTCACAGGGATCGGATTCGAGCCGCTCGACCCCGGCGTTCTGGCTCGCATTGCTCCAGCGCTACGGGCCGCGGATACGTTCGACCTCCGGGATGGGTACGAGGCCGACGCCCTCCGGGCCGCCGGCCGTCCGGCCTCGGTCACCGCCGACGACACGCTACTGGAGCCGTGGCCCGCTCCCGCGATCGGCCGCTCAACCGATGACCCGCGCTGCCTGGTGTGTATCCAGCAGAGCTTTCAGTCCGCCAGCGGGTACAACCAACTGGCTGGGCGGGTGGCGGACCTGATCGGTCGGTTGCATGCCGCGCGCCCCCGGTTGCGGGTCCAGGTCCTTGAGTTCAGCCCGTTCGACGACGGCCAGGCGGCTGACCGCCTCCGAAGGCCGGGTGGTCCGGAAATCGAGGTTCTCTCATTCAAGACCTTGTGGTCGCGCTTCGATGAGGTGTTTTCCCCCGGCGAGGTGGTGGGGATCGGGACGCGTTTCCATTTCTCGGTGTTCTGTTCCCGGGCCGGCATCCCGTTCGTTCCAATCGCGGTGGACCCCCTGTACGCGCGCAAGCACGCCGGGCTGACGGAGACGGTCGGTTGTCGCCCGGCGATCTCGGCGGAGTCGTTCGATCCGGCCGTCGAAGCTGCTTACCTGCTCGGCAACTGGGGCCGCGAGGTCCGCAGGGATGACTTGATCAACGCGGGCCGCGCCCGCAAGCAAGAGCTGTTCGCGACGCTCTACGGAGTGCCGGTCGGGGCTGGAATCGCCCGCACCCCGCAGGCGGCGTTGCGTGCCGTCGCGGCCGACGGTACACCCGTTACACCGGCGACCGCCGACATGGAGGCTGTGGCATGATCTTCGTCATCGGCGGCAACGGGTTCGTCGGATCCGCGTTCGGCCGGGTGTGCGAGGCCGCCGGGCGGGAGTACGCGGTCATCACGCGGCAGAACTACGATGAGTACCGCGGCCGGTCGTGTTCGGTCCTGGTCAACGCCAACGGAAACTCCAAGAAGTTCCTGTCCAACGACCAGCCGCTCACGGACTTCGACCTTTCGGTCCGCAGCGTCCGCGCGAGCCTGATCGACTTCCCGTTCGACACGTATGTGATGCTATCCAGTTGCGACGTGTACCCGGACTGTTCGACCCCGCAGA
>DATLIF010000267.1:0-2684 GCA_035539575.1 Fimbriiglobus sp.
AGTCAGGGCTGACCGCTGGCTTCGACTTCTTCATTTGAGTGCTCGCTCGTTCATCCCCGTCGTCGTTCTCGGCCGTTGCGGCAACGACCCTCTCGCCGCCGAACGCTAAGCTCATCCGCCGGGCATGCGCGGGGAGCGTGAGTCATCCGATAAGCTACTCGCCGGCCCGGTCGGCTGAACTGGTGGCCCGGCGGGCTACCACCAGTTCAGCCGGAGGCGGACCCGCTCCACCCCGGTGACCGTGCGGACCTCCACCGGCCAGGCCCGGACGGCGCGCCCGCCCGGATCGAACTCCACCACCGCGTTCGCCCGCTCCCCGGCGTACTCCAGCAACCGCCCGCCGGCCGCGGACGGCGCGACGCGGGGCGGCGGCCGGCCGGTGCGGTCGGCGGTCGGGGGGCCGAGGACGGCCTCAACCTCCGCCTCGGACATCCCGGGCTCCACTCGGGCCATGGTGGTCAGCGAGACCCCGGGGCGGCCCGGGGCCGACAGCAGCAGGGCGACCGCCCCGGTTAGCCCGGAGAGGACGACGAGTGCCCCGACCGCTATGACCGTTCGACGCCGTCGCATCGGTTCCTCTGCCGTCGAACTTCCCGCTCACCCGCCGGACCGGCGCGGTGGGCATCGACTGGTCGGTAAGCTACTCGCTGGCCCGGTCGGGTGGAACGGCCTCGGTGGCGGACCGGCCTCGGAGCCAGCGGATGATCCCGCGACCGAGCACACCGAGCCCCATCAGGGTGAGCAGGATGACCAGGGCGAAGGCCCACCAGAGCGCCTCCCCCCACGTCGACAGGTATCCCGGCAGCAATCCCAGGGACACGGGGATCGCGTGGATGACGCCGTAGGCGAGGGTCACCAGTAGCGCCCACCACCGCCCGACGAGGAAGCCGAGGAGGACGAACCCCGGCAAGGCCACCAGCGCCCAGCTCCCGTGGGCGTCCGGGCGCCAGGAGGCCGCGACCCAGGCCAACACGTTGAGCGCGATGGCGAGCAAGATGATCCGGACCAGCGGCGGGCCGCGCTTCCGCCCGGTGCCGTCCCCCGTCGGTGTCATCAGTCTCCCTATGGGATGGGCTGTCACGCCTCACCGGCTTCAATCGACTCGCGCCGTCGAACGTCCGGCTCAGCGGCTCAGCGGCCCCGCCGCCACGAACCAGTGAGTCATCCCCGAGTCTACCCGGCGGCGGGGTCCGCTGCAGCCGTGGGTTCAGCGGGATCGGCAGTCACCGACCCCCGGCGTTCCTGCTCTTTTCGCCTAGCTCCTTGAGCCGGTCAGCGGCCTCCCGGTTGGCGGGTTCGAGCAGGAGCACGCGCTTGTAGTAGGCGGCCGCCAACTTCGCGAGACCCATGTCCTGATAGCCCTTGCCGAGCTTCATGAACACCGTGCCGCAATCCAGGTCCGATTCGCGGTAGTAATCGCGGAAGGCGAGCGCGTCCTCGGTCCTCCCCTGGTCGAGCAAGTCGCCGACCAGGAAGAGCGCGAAGTTCCCGGCGAAGATCGGGTGCGTCGCGGCTTCCTCGCGAAACCGCCTGAGGAGGGCAATCGCCTTCTTGCTCCCCTGCTCACGGAGCAAGGGCCGCAGCTGCCGAGGCGTCGGCGGGAGGACGCCCCCCTCCCGGTAGGGGTCGGGGCCGGTGCGACCCGGCGGCACGTACTCGACGTGTGGGGCACCGTCGCCGAACTTGGTGTCCCGGTATTGCTTCGCCAGGAAGTCCGCGCCGGCCGCGTCCCCCTTCAGCTTGGCTTCCAGGAAGCGGAGGATGTAGACGCACACCGCCTGATACCCTGCCCGTGCCCGTTCCAGGGCGGTCTTCTCCTTGGCTCGGGCCGCTACCGGCTTCGGGTCGCCGACGCGGAGTTGGTAGAGCCGCTCGTTGCGGATGTTCCCCTGGGTGATGTAGTCGTTGTGACCCACGTCCGGGATCGTGAGGTAATACCGCTCCGCGTGCCGCAGGGAGTCGGCCAGCTCGAAGAAGGCGTCCGGCCCGGCGACCATCAACAGGGGGCACGTGAAGTTCTTTTCGTTCCTCATCACCTGCGCGGGAAAGTCCCACAGCGGGCTGCTCACGCCCTGGTAGTCCTGGGTGGTGTCGAGGCTGACGACGGCATCCATGGCGGAACCGGCCTGGGACCCGAACACGAGGGCCGCCTGGGCGCCGGCGCTGTGGCCGACCAGGCCGACGCGGCCCCAGTCCACGTTGGGGAGTTGTCGGGCGTGGGCGATCAGGAATGCCAGGTCCTGGGCCGATCCCTCCCGGTTGTCCGTGTTGAAGGACTTCCCGCCGCCCTCCTGGAACGCGCTGCCGAGGACCACGAAGCCGTGGCTGGCCAGGAACTCGCAGAGCACGGCGTTGTCCTCGTATGACGAGCCGGCGCCGGCGTGGTAGATCACCAGCGGGAACGGCCCGGGGGCCGGGGCGGCGTCCCGGACGCACGCAGTCGGCGTGTCGAGGAACCGGTCCAGCAGCGCCTTCTCCCGGTCGGTCAGCCCCGCCGGTGGCTTGCCCATGACCTCCTTCGCGATCACGCCCCGGTTGTAGTCCGCCAGCTTGGTCGCGAACTTCGCCAGCCGCGGGTCGTCCGACCGGACGTCCAGGTAGTCGCGGTGCGGCATTCGCTTGGCGTCGGCGACGTTGCCCGCGGGGTACCACAGGTTGACGAGGATGGGCCGAGGGGCCTTGCC
>DATLIF010000268.1:0-7092 GCA_035539575.1 Fimbriiglobus sp.
ACCGACATCCCCGAACTCGACGACACCGTGATGGATCGACTCATCCAACTGAAATTCGATCCGAAACTCCTGCGTGCCCTCTGGGACCGCTGCAAACTGCCGTTCCCAACGTGATCGAATCAATAGCTTTACTTACCTGCGATTCAGTAGTGGGCTCCCTTCACGGCCGGGACGGCCGGCGAGATCGACTTCATGGACCTGAAGTGCTCCGACAGGACGGGACGCCCCGTGCGGGGGCGGGCCAAGCTGTTCGGACGCAAGTGGTTCGAGGCCATCCGTTAATAACCCCTTAGTCTTCTCTCAGAAGAGAAGGAGAGAGAGCTCACTTCGTTCGCTCTCTCTCCTTCTCTTCTGAGCTCCAGACTCTCTCCGAGAGCTTCCCGTGTGTCCGGCCGTCCTGCGGACGGCCGGCTGAATCTTCTGGCGTCGATCGACCCGACACCCGGCACTCTGTCACCTGCTCCTCCACACCTCACTCCCGCTCCCATCACCTGGACCCCCACTCACCTGACCCTGACCCGGTACACCACTCCTCCTGTCGGCGCTGATCGGCCGCCGGTCGCGGGTCGTCTCCGGCGCCGCCGCGAACTGCGACCCCTGTCATCAATCCGGGATCGTGTACTCGCCCCAGACCACACGAGCTACGACTCGATCCACGCCGACAGCTTCTTGACCTCCCCACGTAGCTGTTTCAGGAACTGCCGCAGCTGGGGACGGGACCGGTTGTCCTTGTCCTCCTCGCTAACACCCTGGATCTCCACTCCCAGGTGCTCGATCGCGCTGCCGATCTCCCACAGTCGGTCGTTCGCCCGCCGCTTGGCCATGGCCTCGTCCACCAGGGCTCCTGACAAGCCGGGTTTCTGGACGGCGGCCTCGATCTGCCCGTCGGTGTCCGGGCTCGGGGTGTCTGGCGCCACCGCCTCGGGGGCCGGCGCCGCCGGCGCGGGGGCGGCCTTGCCGGCTGGGGTCGTGTTGTTGTTCCGGCGGGGCCGGTCCTTGCCGTCCTTACCCCGGGTCACACCCAACTCGGGAATATCCCCAGTTCCCTCCAGCTTCTGCAGCACGGCCTCGACCGTCTTGCGATCTGCCTTCGCGTCCGCACCGATGGCGGCATTGGACCGGGTCGGGTCGACCTTGAGCAGGCTGGCGATCAGCTCCCGCCGCTGCTCCCGGTCGAGGTGCCGGCGGTGGACGTTCAGGACCACCGCCAGTTGCCGCGCCTCCTCCTCGGTCAGCCCGACCTTGACCACGATCGGCACGTCCGTGAGGCCGAGATCCCGGGCGATCAGAAGCCGGGTGTGACCGTCGATCACCACGCCGTCCTCGGTCACCAGGATCGGCGTCAACACGCCGCGGGCGGCGATGTCCCGGCGGAGGTTCAGCATCTCGTCCGGGTCGTGCGGCGGCATCAACTCGGCGTACCGGAAGGTAAAGGTCCGCCCGCCGAGGACGACCTTCGTCAACCGGTTCTGGGACGCCACGGGCGAGGGCGTCTTCGGCTTCTCGTCGGGCCGGGTGGGGAGTCACTTGGGCAGCGAGGAGGTGGTCGCCATGTCGTCGTCCTTGATTCGGGGATCGGGTGGTGGCGCCGCGCACGTGCGTGACACCGATGACATGTAAGATAATGGATCGAATCCTGGTGTCAATAATCCATTACTCTGCTACTATATGCTGGTCCTCGTTCCTGCCTCGTCGGGCCGGGAGCGAGGGCGGATGCGCCGTCGGTGGGAGGAGCCACATGACGTTGTTAACGCCGAAGGAGGCTGCCGCACTGGCACGGGTGAGCCGCGCGCTGATCTAGCGTGGTGCGACGAGCGCCGCCTCGCACACATCCGGTCCGGGGCGCGCGGACGGCGGGGCCGTATCCTGATTGCCGAGGAGGACCTCGAGGACTTGCTGAAGTCGCTCCGCGTGACCGTTGCCGAGAGTGGGGACGGGGCGGACGGCCCACCGCCCCTGAAGCACATCCGGCTCAGCTGACGGCCTTGCGTGCGACCTCCTTCATGTAGGCCGACTGCTCGGCGAGGTGGCTGTAGTGGGCGGTGACCATCGCGGTGTCCTTGTGGCCGAGGAGTTCCGCCACCTGGGCGACCCCCACCCCGTTCATGAGCGCGTCGGTCGCGTACCCGTGGCGAATCGCGTAGGCGACGGCGTGCCGCAGGTGCGGGAGCTTTTCCTTGAGCCGCCGGAACCGGGAGCAGATGCCGTGCATGCCAAAGGGCTTCTTGAGCCGCGGGCCCCGGAAGAGTGCCCCCTCGGGGTGCTTGGACATGAGCTGCTTCGTGATCGCGAGCAGACGCGGGGTCAGGTAGATGACCCTTGGCTTCCCAGTCTTCCGCCGGGTCTTGTGCTTGTCAAGCACCCAGATGCCGAGCTTGAGGTCAACGTCCCGGGCGGTCACGCGGGCGACCTCGGACGGTCGGGCCCCGCTTTCCTGCATGGCCTCGACGAACAGCCGGAACTCCTCGTCCGGGATGGCAGCGAGGACCTCCAACCGCTGCGCTTTGGTGAGGACGGCGGGCCGCTTGTTGACCGGCGGCTTGCTGACCGACTTGACCGGGCTGGCCGGGATGACCCCCTCCTTCTCAGCCCAGTTGAAGGCCCGCTTGACGGCGGTGACCGCGTGCCGCCGAGCCGCCTTCCAGCCGGGGTGGGCGTCGAGCCAACGGGTGATGTGGAAGGGCTTGAGCTCCTCCACCTTTAGCCGGCCGAACGAGTTGCAGAAGTCTTGAAGATAGCCCTCGTACCAGCGGATCGTCCGGGCGTCGTTGTGCGTCTCGGCGAACTGAAGGAACAGGTCGCACACGACGGCGACGGTGATGACCGCGGGTTTCGGGAGCTTCGCGGGGTCCTGGGCCATGAGCTTGTAGAAGGCATCCCAGGCGACCTTCTCGGTCTCGGCCTTCGGGCCCTTCGCGAGCTGGATCTGCCGGTCGCCCAACTGGACGTACCAGGCGGCCTTCGAGGTGCGGTACCAGGGCTTGGGCTGACGCATGGCGAGCAAACCTCCCGTGTGGACCAGGAGTGAGCCGGAAGGCTTGCTCTCGAACCCCGGTCGGTGCCAGCCGGCCGGGATTCTTTCTTTTCCACTTCCCCGAAGGTTGGGGTCAGGTGGGTGATCTCTGCCCGAATCTCTGCCCACCGAGGGCGGGAGATACTCCCCGAGTTGACCGAAGTCGTTGGGTTGAAGGGAGCTGGGGATCTAGGATTCGAACCTAGACTAACTGATCCAGAGTCAGTCGTGCTACCGTTACACCAATCCCCAGTTTCTATCCCCAAATTACCGTTGACTCTGGCAAAAGACAAGAGGGGTGCGTTTGCGGCAGGGTTCGCCACTGTCACACGAGAATGCGCCGGACCTCTGACTGCAACGGGCCGCCGGTGACGTGGACCCCACCGGCCTGGTCCACGTACACGTTCACCTCGCTCCGCACCCCGAACTCGCCCGGAAGGTAAATGCCCGGCTCGATGCTGAAGCATGTCCGCTGCATCACCCGCCGGTCCTCGCGCGTCTCCAGGCCGTCCATGTGCGCGCCGTTGCCGTGCGTCTCCTGGCCGATGTTGTGACCAGTCCGGTGGACGAAGTATTGCCCGTACCCCGCCCGCTCGATCACGTCCCGCGCCGCCCCGTCCACCTCCCAGCCGCGCAACACTTCACCGTCCGGGAAGGCTCGCTTCACCCGGGCGATGGCCGCATCCCGCGCCGCTGCCACGACGTGGAAGACCTCGTTCACCTTCGCCGGCACGTCCTCGCCGACGTAACCGACCCGCGTCAGGTCGGAGTAGACCGCCCGCGGCTTGTCGAGCTTCGCCCACAGGTCGATCAGCACGAAGCTGCCAGGGGTGATCCGCCGGTCGATGTCCACTGCCGGGGCGAAGTGCGGGTCCGCGGAGTGCGGCCCCTCGCCGACGATCGGCGGGTGGTCCGTCACCATCCCGGTGTCCGCGAAGTGCCGCATGATCCGCGCCTGCACCGCCGTCTCGGTCGCGTAGCCCTGCTTGCGGATCTCCTCGGCGATGAACGCCCACGCCACCCCATAGGCGGCGTCGGTGTGCTTCGCGGCCTGCTGGTGCATCGCCCACTGGTCGTCGTCCCAGGTCGCTTCGAACCGCTGGATCAGGTCGCCGGAAGACACTACCTCGACGCCGAAGGAGCGCACCAGCTCGACCGTGCCGGCGTCCACCCGGGAGACGTACGGGTTGCCGTTGCGCTCCGAGTACTCCATCGCGATGCGCTTCGCCCCGGCGAGGAGCCGGCCGACGCCGGCCTCCAGCTCCTGCCACTTTAGGTAGACGGTCGTGTCCGCGCCCGGCAGGTGGTCGAGAGACGATTGCTCGATCCGGTGGACCAACTTCTTCGGCTCGCCTGACGCGGGGACGTAGTAGAACCAGCGCCGGGTGCGGTGCCCCTCGGCGGTGCCGGCGACCCGGGCGGCCAGCACGTTCAGGCCGCGGAAGTCGTAGAGGAGCCAGCCGTCCAGCCCCTCGTCGCGGATCGCCGTTTGCACCTGGTCCAGGTCGAACATCGGAAGTGCCCTCGCGGTTGGGTCGGGGACATCCTATCCGGGCGTGCCGATTCGGCTTGTCCGCCAGGTTGTCCGGCGGATAATCGAACATCCGCCGGTCCTCCCGCCGCCCCGGAGACGCTTCATGCCCCGCCTCGGGCTTTGGCTCGTCGCCCTCGGTTTGCTCACACCGTCCGCGCTCGCCGCCCAGGAGGTCACCCGCCGCGACCTCAAGCCGGGGCTGATCGCCGGGTACACCGACACGCCCGAACGACCGACGACGACCACCACTTACCGGCTCGAACCGACTCCGGCGATCGCGCTGGCCGAAGGCGAGTCGCACCACCCGGCGTGGGAGCGGATGTCTGCCGCTTCGTGGCGCGGATACCTCCAGGTCGTGACGCCGGGCAAGTACACCTTCTCCGCCACCCTGGTCGGGGAGCCGGCGTCCGTCGTGCTGGTCAAGGGCGATCAGGTCATCACGGCACTCGACCACCAGAAGTCAGCGACTGACCAGCCCATGTCGGTGAGCGGGCCGGCGCTGCAACTGGAGGCCGGGTTCTACCGCTTCAAAGCGACCTACTCGCCGTTCCGGTCCGAGACGACGGCCCGACGGTTCGAACTGCTGTGGGAGGGGCCGGGGTTTCGCCGCGAGCCGATCCCGGCGTTCGTCTTCGGCCACTTGGCGAAGGACCGCCCGGCCCGGCTCGCCGAGGATCGCGTCCGCGACCACGGGCGGTTCCTGTTCGAGGAACTGGCGTGCAAGCGGTGTCACGTCCCCGCCGGCGACCCGGCGGCGAAGGGGCTGGCCGAGCGGACCGGCCCGGACCTGACCGCGATCGGGGCTCGGGCCTACCCGGGCTGGCTCAACGCCTGGCTGGCCGACCCCGCGAAGCTGCGCCCGCATACGGCCATGCCGAAGATGTTCTCCGACGACGAGCGCGGCCGGGCCGAGCGCTACGCGGTGGTGGCGTACCTCACGGCCCTCGGCGGGCCGATCCCGGAGCCGCGACGGGCGGATAAACTCACCGACTACCTGCGGACCGCCGCCAACGGCCAGAAGCTGTACTTCACGACCGGATGCGCCGCCTGCCACGGGGACAAGGTCACCCAGTTGCCGGACGCGAAGAAGTCCGACGACCCCGACGAAGAAGAGAAAGCGGTCGCGAAGCCGGAGGATCAGTTCGCCAGCATCGGCCCCGACGGTCCGCAGCGGCTCACCCTACTTGGCCCGCTCGGCAGCAAGACGACACCGGAGATGCTGGCGAAGTACCTGCGACAGCCGCTGGCGGCCAACCCGCACGGCCGGATGCCGGACATGGCCCTCGGCGCCGACGAGGCCCGCGACCTGGCGCGATACCTGTGTCGGCAGACCGACGACGCCATCCCCCGCGACCTGCCGGCCGCCCCGAAGCTCTCGCCGGGTCAGGTCGCCGGCTCGGGCGCGTCGCTCGTCGAGCGGTGGCGGCTGGCGAAGCTGAAGCCGGCCGACCAGTGGAAGGAGGTCGGCCGGAGGCTGATGACCAGCAAGGGCTGCGTCAACTGTCACGCGGTGGCGCCGGACGGGCAGACGCTGCCGGCCTCGACGAAGGCGGCGAGCCTGGAGAAGCCCGCCGGGACGCGCGGGTGTCTCGCAGCGAAGCCGGACCCGGCCGCCGTTCCGGTGTACGCGCTCGACGCGGCGGAGCGGGCGGCCCTGGCCGCGTTCCTCCGCGGCGGGCTGAGGCCGGGCACTCCGTCGCCGGTGTACGCGGCGCGGGTGGCGCTGAAGCGTTTCAACTGCCTGAACTGTCACAGTCGCGACGGGGAAGGCGGGCTGCCCGCCGAACTGGTCGAGCATATGCGGCTGCTGGAGAAGGCCGAGAACGCCGACGACGTGGCGCCGCCGCGGCTGACCGGGGTCGCGCACAAGCTGCGCGCGTCGTGGCTTAAGCACGTCCTGACCGGCGGCGGCCGCGCCCGGCCGTGGATGACCCTGCGCATGCCGCAGTACGGCGAGGCGAATGTCGGGTTCCTGGCCGACGCGCTCCCGAAGTTGGAAGGGACCGCGGCCGATGATTCCGTCGGCAAGGTGTCGCTGACCCCCGCGAGGGTCGAGGCCGGACGGAAGCTGGCCGGCAAGGAGGGGCTGGGGTGCGTCTCCTGCCACGACATCTCCGGCGTGCCGACCGGCGGCACCCGCGGCCCGGACCTGGCCACGACGCAGCAGCGCGTCCGCCGCGACTGGTACGCCCGGTGGATGCACCAGCCGCAGCGGCTCGCCCCCGGCACCCGAATGCCGCTGTACTTCGCCGACGACAAGTCGCCGTTCCCGACACTCCTCGGCGGCGACGCGGATTCCCAGATGGAAGCGCTGTGGGCGTACTTCTCGCTCGGCCCCGGGCTGCCGCTGCCGGCCGGGATCGAGCCGCCGGGCAAGGCGCTCGTGGTCGCCGTTAAAGATCGGCCCGAGGTGTTGCGCACGTTCCTGCCGGACGCCGGCACGAAGGCGATCGCGGTCGGCTACCCCGGCGGGGTGAGCCTGGCCTTCGACGCCGCGACCTGCCGGCTCGGGTACGCCTGGACCGGGAACTTCCTCGACGCCGCC
>DATLIF010000269.1:0-5700 GCA_035539575.1 Fimbriiglobus sp.
CTCCCCAGCGGGGAGAGGGGAGAAAAAAGCCCTGCGGTCACGTCAGCTTCTCGCGCAGCTCGGCGGGCCGCACCACCCCATGTTCGGTGACGAACGCCGTCACCAGCCGGGCCGGGGTCACGTCGAACGCCGGGTTGCCGGCCGGGCTCGTCTCCGGGACCAGCAGCACCCGCCCTGCTCCGCCGCGGCCCAACCCCTCGGCGTAGCGGACCTCGTCGGCCGACCGCTCCTCGATCGGGATGCCGGACCCGTCGGCCAGCGACCAGTCGATCGTGGAGGTCGGCAGCGCGACATAGAACGGCACCCCGTTGTCGTGCGCGGCCAGCGCCTTGAGATACGTCCCGATCTTGTTCGCCGTGTCGCCGTTGGCGGCCACCCGGTCGGCGCCGACGATCACCAGGTCCACCAGCCCCTGCCGCAGAAGGTGCCCGCCGGCGTTGTCCGCGACGACGGTGTGCCGGACGCCGTGTTCGCCCAGCTCGAACGCGGTCAGGGCCGCCCCCTGGTTGCGCGGCCGCGTCTCGCTCACCCAGACATGGACGGGGACGCCCGAGTCGTGCGCCGCATAGACCGGAGCGGTCGCGGTGCCGTGGTCGATGCATGCCAGCCATCCGGCGTTGCAGTGGGTCAGGACGCGGACCTCGCCCCGGCGCCGGGCGACCTCGCGGAGGAGTGGCAGGCCGTGTTCGCCGATCCGCCGGGAGCGCTCCAGTTCGTCGGCAACGATCCGCCGGGCCGCGTCGAGTGCGCGGCCGGTTCGGGCCGCCTCGACCACCTGCCGGACGGCCCACCGCAGGTTGACCGCCGTGGGACGCGCGGCGCAGAGCAACTCAGCGGCGCGATCCACGTCGGCGCCGGCCCGCACGGCGAGATAGACGCCGTACCCGGCCGCGGCCCCGATCAGCGGGGCGCCGCGGACGGTCATGTCGCGGATCGCGGCGGCGACCGCCTCGGGGGTGCGCAGCGCGACCGTGGCGAACCGGTGCGGCAGGACGCGCTGGTCGATCACCTCGACGCCGTCGGCGTTGGGGAGTTCCCAGAGGGTTCGACACGGTTTGCCGCGGACGTTCATCAGACAGGCTCCAAGCCGGGGTCAGGCTGCCAGACTGCCACTTTCTGAGTGTGCCGATGTGGCAGCCTGACCCCTCTTTTCAGCCGCCGCCTCAACCGGGAGGGGTCAGAGCGCCAGAGCGCCACTTTCTGGATGTGCCATTGTGGCGCTCTGACCCCCCGGGACCGACGCCGTCACGACCTCCGGGCGGGGGCGCGCACACCGGCCCTATGGGGGCAATACACTCCGCATGGTAGGAGTCAAGTGTCCCGAAGTCGGGTAGTGTCCCAGTTTGGGAGGGCGAGGCTCCTGCCGAGCCGGCGCTCCCACGGCTCGGCAGGAGCCTCGCCCTCCCAGCCCACCGATAATAGTGGATGTACTACTACCCCTGCTTAGACAGCGCGGGAGGTGACAGCGATGCCAAAGGTCGTGCGCTGGACCGTGCCCGCCTCGTTGCCGTGCTACGGCGACTGGGATTTCCCCATCCACCCCGGCACGTTCGACCTGTTCGTCGAGCCGGTGGTGGCCGTCTTCCGAGAGTACGTCAACTGGCGCCGGTGGTACTACTCCAGGAACCGCAAGCGAGAGAGCGGGTATCGATCGTACCTGTACCACATCGCGGCGCTCGACTGGCTGGAGGACTCCGCCCGGCGGTCCGACCTGGTCGTCTGGGAGTGGGAGCCGGTCCTGGTCTGGCACCTGGCGTCAAAGGTAGTCTACACGTGCCAGTGGTCGCAGGTCCGGTGTCCGTCGTGCGCGGCCGACTACCCGCCGGGTTCGGGCCGGGTCGCGGAATGGTCAATCGGGTGGGGGTTAGCGGCGGAAGGCGGCCGGCGGTACGTCTGCCCCGCCGGCCACACCCTGTACGCGATCGGCGATTGGAACTCGTAATCCCAACCCGAGACAACGCCCGGGCAGCCGTAGCGACCGCAGACGGTGGGCCTCGAAGACTCGACCCACCCTACGAAATCAGAAAGATCAGTGCGGGACCTTGACCAGCTCCACCGCTTCCGCACTCGCCTGGCCGTTGGCCGACGGCTCCGGCAACTCGGGCGACTCCGGCTGGCGCTTGCGGAAGCGCAGCTTGTCCAGATAAAGGTAATACACCGGCGTGAAGTACAGCGTCAGCACCTGCGACACCAACAGCCCGCCGACCACCGCCAGCCCCAGCGGCCGCCGCGACTCCGCACCCGCACCCAGCCCCAGCGCGATCGGCAGCGCTCCCAGCAGCGCCGCCATGGTGGTCATCATGATCGGCCGGAACCGCACCAGCGCCGCCTCGTGGATCGCCTCCCGCGGCGACTTGCCGCGCGCCCGCTCCGCGTCCAGCGCGAAGTCGATCATCATGATCGCGTTCTTCTTCACGATCCCGATGAGCATAATCAGCCCGACCATCGAGTACAGGTTCAGCTCGCTGTTAAAAAGCTGCAATGTCAGCAGCGCCCCCACCCCTGCCGACGGCAGCCCAGACAGGATCGTAATCGGGTGGATGAAGCTCTCGTAGAGCATCCCCATGACGAGGTAGATCACGACCACGGCAGCGATCAGCAGCAGCCCCAGCCCCTTCGCGGACCGCTGGAACTCCTGGGCCGTCCCCTGGAACCCGGTGCTCAGGGTGGCCGGTAACTCCTCGCGGGCGATCGCCTCCACCTTCGCCAGCGCGTCGCCCAGCGACACGCCCGGTTGCAGGTCGAACGACAGCGTCACTGACGGCAACTGCCCCGAGTGGTTAATCGCCAGCGGGCCAACGCTGCGACCCGTCCCGACCAGCGAGTCGATCGGCACCAACACCCCGGTCGTGGACCGGACGTACAGCCGGGACAACAGCGCCGGGTCGCGCTGAAACTCGGGCTTCAACTCCAGGATCACCCGGTACTCGTTGTTCGGGGCGTAGATGGTCGTCACCTGGCGGGAGCCGTAGGCATTGGCCAGCGCGTCCTCGATCTGGCGCGCGCTGACGCCGAGGGCGGTCGCCTTGTCGCGATCGATGCGGACGTCGATCTGCGGGCTGCGGATCAAGAGATCGCTGTTAACGTCGCGGATCTCGGGCACCTCCCGCATCCGGGCCTCCAGCAGGGGGACCGCGGCGTAAAGCTCCTGCGGGTCGGGGCCTTGAACGGTCAACTGGTACAGGCCCTTGGTGGAGCGGCCGCCGATGCGGATCGGCGGCGGGTTCTGGAAGAACACCCGCATACCGGGCACCGCCGCTGTCTTGCGTCGCAGTTGGTTGACCACCTCGTCGGAGGAGAGTTGCCGCTGGTCCCGCGGCTTCAGGCGGATGTACAGCCGGCCGGCGTTGCTGGTGGAACTGGACCCGCCGGAGCCGACCGAACTGCTGAGTTTGTCCACGTTCTCATCCTGGCGGACGATCTCGGCGACACGAGCCTGGGCCTCCATCATCCCCTGGAACGACACGTCCTCCGGCCCTTCAGTGCTGCCGTAGATCATGCCGGTGTCGTCGCTGGGCAGGAAGCCCTTGGGCAGCACCCACAGGTAGTAAGCCGTCCCGGCGATGAACGCGAACGAGAACAGCAGCATCAGGAAGCGCAGCCGCAGCGTCAGCCGCAGGGTGCGGTCGTAGCCGGCCAGCATCAGGTTGAAGGCGCCTTCGGTGAGGCGGTAGAACGGTCCCGGCTTGCGGCCGGCGGCGGGGCCGTGCCCACCCTTGAGGAACAGGGCGCAGAGCATCGGAGTCAGCGTGACCGAGACCAGCCCGGACATGACGATCGCGACCGAGATGGTGACGGCGAACTCCTGCAGCAGCCGGCCGACCAGCCCCTCCAGGAACAGCACCGGGATGAACACCGCCACCAGCGACACGGTCATCGAGACGATGGTGAACCCGACCTCGGCCGACCCGTCCAGGGCGGCCCGCAGCGGGGTCTTACCCATGTCCAGGTGGCGGACGATGTTCTCCAGCATCACGATGGCATCGTCCACCACGAACCCGACCGCCAGCGTCAGGGCCAGCAGCGTCAGGTTGTTGAGCGAGTAGCCAAGCAGGTGCATCACCCCGAAGGTGGCAATCACCGAGACCGGCAGGGCCAGGCTGGGGATGATGGTAGCGCGGACGTTGCGCAGGAACAGGAAGATCGCCAGCACGACCAGCCCCAGGGCGACGATCAGGGTAATCTGGACGTCGTGGATCGACTCCCTGATCGGCACCGACCGGTCGGACTGCATGGACAGCGTCACCGTCGGCGGGAGCTGCGTCCGGATGGTCGGGAGCATCTCCTGCACGGCGGTTGCCACCTCGACGGTGTTCGCCCCCGGCTGGCGGTACACCGCCATCACGATGGCGCGGGTCATCTCGCCCGGCTCGCCGTCCGGGCCGCGCTCGGTGGCCCAGCCGGCGACCAGATCGTTCTCGACGCCGTCAATGACCGTGGCGATCTGGTCCAGCCGGACCGGGCTGCCGCCGCGGTAAGCGACAATCAGCGGGCGGTAGGCACGGGCGTCCTCAAGCTGGCCGGTGGACTGGATGATGAACGACTGCCGCGGGCCTTGAAAAGTGCCGGTCGGCAGGTTGACGTTCCCCTCGCGCAAGGCGTTGGCCACCTCGTCGATGCCGATGCCGCGGGCGGCCAGCAGGTCCGGATCGACCCGCACCCGGACGGCCCGCTTTTGCTGACCGAAGACCGACACCTGCGCCACGCCGGGGATGAGCGAGAGCCGCTGGGCCAGGAACGTCTCGCCGTACTCGTTGACCTCGTAAATCGGCAGCGTTTCCGACCACATGGACAGGATCATGATCGGCGAGTCAGCCGGGTTCACCTTGCGGAACGACGGCGGGGTGGGCATGTCCGGCGGCAGCGACCGGGACGCCTTGGAGATGGCCGATTGCACGTCCAGCGCAGCCGCGTCGATGTCCCGGTTGAGGTTGAACTGCAACGTGATCGAGGTCGTCCCCAGGGCGCTGGTCGAGGAGAGGCTGTCCAGCCCGGGGATGGTGGTGAATTCCTTTTCCAGCGGAGTGGCGACGGCGGAGGCCATCGTCTCCGGGCTGGCTCCGGGTAGCGTCGCGCTGACCTGGATGGTCGGGAAGTCCACGTTCGGCAGGTCGTTGACCGGCAGGGAGCTATAGCCGAGCGCCCCGGCCAGCACCGCCGCGACGGTCAGCAGCGTGGTCATGACCGGCCGGCGGATGAACGGCGAACACATATTCACTTCTTCGGCCCCCCGCCCTTGACCTCGACTTTCGCCCCGGGGGCCACCCGCAGTTGACCATCCAGAACGACCGTCTCGTCGCCGGCCAGCCCCGAGGCGATGACCGCCTCCCCGCCCAACTCGAAGGCGACCGTCACCGGCCGCAACTCGGCGACGCCGTCCTTGACGACGTAGACGTACTGCCCCTTCGGGCCGGACTGCACCACCGCCGTCGGCACGACCACGGCGTTGGGCCGCTCGCCGACGGTCAGCACCACGTCCACGAACTGCCCCGGCCAGAGCGCCTGGTCCTCGTTGGGGAACTCGGCCTTGAGCTGCACGGTGCCGGTGGTCGCGTCCACAGCGTTGTCGATGAACGCGAGCTTGCCGGCGATCGGCGAGCCGCCGGCGCGGAGGTCGGCCTCGGCCTTCAGCGGCCCCCGGTCGCGCTGGGCGGCGGTGACGGCCGGCAGTTGCTGCTCGGGCAGTGCGAACGCCACCGT
>DATLIF010000270.1:0-8978 GCA_035539575.1 Fimbriiglobus sp.
TCTGTGGGGAATGGTGGGCCTCGAAGACTCGACCCACCCTACAAGAAAAATGTTGGCCGCTCCCCCTCCCCTCGGCACACTACACCCCTGACGACACCCACTGAGGGCTACGGATGGCCTCCGCCGCACTCCTCCGACACGTCGCGGACTCCGCGCCCGACGCCGACCTGCTGCGCCGGTTCGTCTGCGACCGGGACGCCACCGCGTTCGCCGAACTGGTCCGCCGGCACGGGCCGGTGGTGTACCGCGTCTGCCGTCGGCTGCTCGGGCCGTCGCTCGCGGATGATGCGTTCCAGGCGACGTTCCTGATCCTCGCCACCCGGCCGGAATCGGTCCGCCAGGCGGGGTCGGTCGGAAGCTGGCTGGTCGGCGTGGCCGGCCGTGTCGCCCGGCAGATGCGGAAGCGCGAACGGCGGTTCCTGGCGAGCCGGGAGCGTCAGCGACCGGAGGACGCCACTCCGGTCGCTAACGCTTCCGGCTCGCCGGAGTGGACCGAGCGGTTCCGCATCCTCGACGAGGAATTGACCCGGCTGCCGGACCGGCTGCGCGGCCCGGTGGTGGTATGCCTGCTGCAAGGCCGCACGCAGGAACAGGCCGTCGCCGAACTCGGCGGCAGTGTCCGCACGATCCGCCGCCGGCTGGAGGAGGCGAAGCAGCTCCTCCGGCTGCGGCTGGAGCGGCGCGGCGTGGTCCCGGCGGTGGCGGCCGGTCTGGCGGCCGGCGTCGGCGAGGCGACCGCATCGGTCCCCGCCGAACTGCCAGGGCGGACAGTATCAACGGTGTTCGACTTCCTGGCCGGCGGGGCGGCGGTGTCCGCGCCCGTGGCCGTCATCGCGAAGGGAGTGGCGATGGGCACGCTCGCACGGAAGGTGAAGCTGGCGATGGTGTCCGCGGCCGTCGGGCTGACGGCGCTGGGCGTCGGGCTGGCGGGAGACGAGAAGCCGGTGGCCGGGCCGGTGCAGCCACCGGTCGCCGCGGTGGCGACCCCGCCCCTGAGCGTGCCCACGGCAGACGGACCGGCCGCCGATCCGCCACCCGGACCGAGCGAACGCTTCGCTACCGAGAACTTCGTGGTAGATGCTCCGACGAAGGAACTCGCCCAGAAGTTCGGCGAGTCCGCGGAGCGCTACCGCAAGGAGAAGGCGATTGAGTGGCTCGGTTCCGAGATGCCGCGGTGGCCGCAGAAGTGCCCGCTGCGGGTGCAGATCACCCTGAAGGAGACCGGCGGGGCGACCACCTTCACCTTCGGCCGCATCAACGACAAGCCGGAGGTGATGTCCCAGGAGATGCACATCTTCGGCGAGGCGAGGCAACTGCTCACCAGCACCCTGCCGCACGAGGTGACGCACACGGTGCTGGCCCACCACTTCGGCCAGGCGGTGCCACGCTGGGCCGACGAGGGCGCATCGGTGATGTCGGAAAGCGAGGGGGAGCGGCGCGCTCACGACGAGAAGTGCCGGGAGATCATGAACCAGGGTCGGGGAATTTCGCTGCGGGTGCTGTTCAACCTGAAGGAGTACCCGCGGGACATGCACGTGCTGTTCGTTCAGGGTTACTCGGTGAGCCGGTTCCTGATCGAGAAGAAGGGGAAAGCGAAGTTCCTCCAGTTCGTCCGCGAGGGGATGAAGGACGACAACCAGAACTGGGACGCGGCCGCCCGGCTGTACGGGTTCGACTCGACGGATGAGCTTCAGGTGGCCTGGGTCGATTGGCTCAGAAAGCCGCTTCCCGCCCCGGCGGCGCCCCGGCTGCCCGCGCCCCCTTTGGGGAAGGCCGCGGGTGGGTTCAGCAGCTCGGCCCCGTCGGTGGCCGTTATGCGGGCCGTGCTCAACGAGGTCACCGCCCAGAGACAACTGATGGCCGAGCGGTGGGTCGGGGCACAGCTCCCGTCCGTGCCGAAGCGCACGATCCACATCGAGTACACGTCCGGCGGGCAGACGTTCTCTTACGCCAACACGGACGGGGGCGGGGACGGCGAGCGGCATCCGAACCTGATACGGCTCGGTGGCGACTTGCAGAAGGTGCTCGAGTCCGAGATCCCGGCGGTCCTGGTCAAGGTGGTACTCGTCGAGCAGTTCGGGCGCGAAGTCCCACCGTGGGCGACCCGGGGGTTCGGAATGACCGAATCCTGGCTAGCGGACCAGCGGGCCGCGGACGCCAGACTGCGAAAGCTGGCCAGCGATGGAAAAGCGGTCCGGCTGTCGGCGTTCTTCCGGTCGAACGACGCCCGGCACGAAGACGACGCCGCCCAGGCGCACTCGATCGCCCGGTTCCTGCTCGCCCGCCCGGCCGTGGACGGGGCGACGGTCCGGCTCCGGCCTCGGACGGAAGGCGAGCCGGCGGTGGTGTTGACCCTCCGAGACGTGCCGGCCGACCGCCGACCGCACCTGGCGGCGACCGAGTTCGTGCGGGTCGGGATGCTGGACGGGTGGGACGCGGCAGCGAAGGGGGTGTACGGGTTCTCCGACGTGGACGCCCTGGAAGCGGCGTGGATCAACTGGCTGAAGGGCCCCGTGTCGAGGCTCCCGGGGGAGCAGCCCGCACCGAATGAATCCGAGTCGCCGCGCATCCCGCCGGTGAAGCTACCCGAAGGGCAACCGGACCGGGTTGGACGGATCGACATCATTGGGAACACGACCGTCGCCGACAAGGTGATCCTGGATCAACTCGGGTTGGTTCCCGGAGAGGCCATCCATTACCCGCAACTCGGGAAGGGCCGCGACAACCTAATCCGTCTCGGCGTCTTCGCCAGCCCGCCCACCATCGATCAGACGCCCCGCCACGACGGCAGCGGCCTCATCGACTTCCGTGTGCGGGTGAAGGAACTTCGCAAAGAGTAGAGCCGTTAGCCCGACCGAGTGCCATACCCACGGCTTTGCGTGGGCATGGCACTCGACCCTCGGCTACCCGCGGCGTCGCTTGCCGTCGCGGCCCGGCTTCGGCGGTCGTTTCTTCTCGCGCGGCCGCTCTGGCTGCGGTTGGTCGGCCGCCAGGCGGAAGTCGAGCATCCGCCGCTGGATGTCCACCCGGGCCACCTCCACCCGGACGCGGTCGCCGAGTCGATATCGCTTCTTGTGCCGCCGGCCGAAGAGCGCCAGGTGCTCGTCGTCGAATTCGTAGTAGTCGTCCGTCAGGGACGAGATGTGGACCAGCCCCTCGGCCGGGAACCGCTCGGCCTGTGCGAAGAACCCATAGTCCGCGACACCAGTGATGACCGCGTCGAGCTTTTCACCGAGGCGGGTGCTGAGGTATTGAAGAATCTTCAGCTTCACCAGCTCGCGCTCGGCCGTCTCGGCGCGCTTCTCCATCTTCGAGCAGTGTTCGCCCAGCGCCACCAACTCGCTGACGTCCGCAGACGCCTTGCCGACCTTCACCCACCGGTCGAACAGTCGGTGAACTTGCAGGTCGGGATACCGCCGGATCGGGCTGGTGAAGTGGCAGTAGTCGGTACTCGCCAGCGCGTAATGCTCGTCCTGGATCGGCGAATACGCCGCCTTCTTGAGGCTGCGCAACAGCGAGTAGTGGATGGCCGCCCGCTCCGGCTTGTCGGCCGTCTCGTGCAGGATGCGCTGCAGCTCGAAGCGGTCCTGATGCCGCTTCATCGGGTAGCCGAGCAACTCGGCGAACCCGGCGAACGCTTCGAGCTTCTCCTCATTCGGGGCCGGGTGGACCCGCCGCAGGAACGGCACCTCGTGCCGGCTGAAGTGCTCGGCCACCGCCTCGTTGGCGGCAAGCATACACTCCTCGATGACCTGGTGGCTCAGGTTGTTCTCGGCGAAGTGCGCGCCGGTGACTTTGCCGTTGGCGTCGTACTCCAGCACCGGCTCGGGCATCGACAGTTCCAGGGCGCCGCGCTTGAGCCGCTTCTTGCGGAGCAGGAGCGCGAGGTCACGCATACGCTTTAACAATGCGAGAATGTCGGGCTCCAAGCCCGTGGACGGCAGTCCACGGGCTTCCATCCCGTCGTAGAGCGCCTGCACCTCCTCGTAGGTGAACCGCCGCTTCACCCGAATCGCGCCGTTGTAGAACTGGACGTGCCCCTTCTGCAGGTTCGGGGTGAACTCCATCCGCACCGTCTTGACGTAGCGCAGCTTCCCCTGCTGAAGGCTCGCCAGGCCGTTGGAGATCACCTCCGGGAACATCGGGATGACCTTCTGCGGCAGGTAGACGCTGGTCGCCCGCTTGCGGGCCTCGGCGTCCAGTGGCCCGCCGGACTTGCAGAAGTGGGCCACGTCCGCGATGTGGACCGTCAGCACCCAGTGCTTCGTCTTCGGGTCGATGGTCACGCTCACCGCGTCGTCGAAGTCCCGAGCATCGGCCGGGTCGATCGTGATGATCGTGTCCTGTGTGAAGTCCTCGCGGCCGTCGAGGTCGTCCTCGCGGAACTGCTCGGCCTGCGCCCGGGCCTCCTCCAGCGCCGACTTCGGGAACTCCTCCGGCAGGCCGAACCCCTTGATGATCGAGAGCGTGTCCACCCCCGGCTTGCCGAGCGATCCCAGCACCTCCGTGATGACCCCCTCGCCGCGCTCGTCGGCGCTCGGGAATCGCAGCATGTCCACGACGACCTTGTCTTGCGGCTTGGCTCCCTTGGCGCCGGGGTCGCCGACCCAGACCGAGTGTGCGAACACGGTGCCGTCCACCCGGACGTGGCCCTGGGCATCGCGCTCGAAGTACGTGCCGACGAACGTGCGGGTCGCCCGCTCCAGCACGCGGACGATGTCGCCGCTGGCCCCGCCGGTCTTCGTCGCCTTGCGGGTGATGCGGACCATCACCTCGTCGCCGGTGGAGGCGTCCTGCTCGCGCCCCTCGCGGACACGGACCTCCGGGCCGGTCTCGCCGCTGACCGTGTGCGGGCGGACGTACCCGACCCCGGACCCGGTACGCCGGTAGACGCCGACGATGGTGCCGTAGGGATCGACGACACGCAGGGTGTGGTCGCGGCCGACCTCGATGCGCGCGTCGCGGACCAGTGCCCGCAGGGTCTTGCGGAACTCGGGGTACTGCTCGTCGGGGACGCCCATCCGCCGGGCCAGCACCTTCGGCTTGACCGGGGTGTAGCTCGGTCGGGCCAGGGCGTGCAGGATGCGGGTCGTTAAATCAGTCATGAGTCGTCAGGTCATCAAGTCGTCAAGTCGTCAAGTCGATGCTGGCTGTCGCACTAGGTCGGTTCTTGACCTGACGACTTGATGACTTGATGACCTGACGACTCGGGTCAATCGTAACTTTCCATCACCGGCGAATACAACTCGCCGTTGGCCCCGCCCTTGTAAAACCGCCGCTGCAAGGTCGGGTTGTACGGCGTCCAGGCGGTGGTGCTGTTGCGGTCCTCCTTGATGTCCCGGATCGCCATGTGCATCCGGGTGTCCATCAGGTCGATCGCGTGCAGCAGCATCGCCTCCGGGGTCATCGGCACCCGCGGGCTGCCATGCTCCAGCGTGCCGTGGTGGCTGAGGATCAGATGCTTCAGCCGCACCAGGAGTTCGCGCGGCAGCGGCTCGCCGATCAACTCGGGCACCTTCGCCGCCTTCTCGGTCAGCATCTCCAGCCCGATGGCGATGTGGCCGACCAGCTGCCCCTCGTCGGAGTAGCCGAACGCGCGGCCGTAGGTCAACTCGCGGAGCTTGCCGGCGTCGTGCAGGAAGGCGCCCATGAGCACTTGGTCGCGGTCCACACCGGGGTAGAACGGCACCAGCCGGTCGGCGATGTCCATCATGGTGACGGTGTGCTCCAGCAGGCCGCCGACGTAGGCGTGGTGGAGCTTCACCCCGGCCGGGCAGGTCGAGAACCCGCGGACGAACTCGTCGTCCATCAGGAAGCACTCGGCCAGCGCCCGCAGGTGCGGGTTGGTCAGCCGCAGCAGGTACCCCCGCAGCCGGTCGTACAGCTTGGGGATCTCCTGCTCCGTCTGCGGCAGGAAGTCCTGAGTCTCCACCTTGTTCTGTTCCGTCCGTTCCACCCGGTCGAGGATGACCTGAAGACTCCCCTGGAACAGTTGCACCTTCCCCTCGGCGCGGACGAAGTCGCCGTCGCCGAAGCTGCGGAAGACGTGGTCACCGACGTTCCACTGCCGGGCCGAGATGCCGCCGGACCGGTCGCGGAGCATGAGCTGGACGTACTGGTTGCCCTTCCGGTTGACCCGGAGTTGCTTGTCGCTGGCGAGGAACACCTCGTCGATCGGGTCGCCGTCCCGCAGTTGCTCCACATATCGCCGGGTCATTCAAGAACTCACCACAGAGGCACAGAGAGGATAAGAAGTGATTCTATTCGCTATCCTCTCCTTGTCTTACTCATCGTGGCGAACGGCCGTGCCCCGCACTAACCCATCCGCCGCTTGAGTTCCGCGCCCACCGCGTCCAGGTACTCGTCCGTGGTCAGGAACGGCGTCGAGTCGCTGATCAGGATCGCCAGGTCCTTGGTCATCTTCCCGGACTCGACGAGATCGACGCACACCTTCTCCAGCGTCTCCGCGAACTGGACCACGTCCGGGGTGCTGTCCATCTTGCCGCGGTAGATCAGCCCGCGCGTCCAGGCGTAAATGGAGGCGATCGGGTTGGTGCTGGTCGGCTTGCCCTGCTGGTGCATCCGGTAGTGCCGGGTCACGGTGCCGTGGGCGGCCTCGGCCTCCACCGTCTTGCCGTCCGGGCTCATCAGCACGCTGGTCATCAGCCCGAGCGAGCCGTACCCCTGAGCCACCGTATCGGACTGCACGTCGCCGTCGTAGTTCTTGCACGCCCACAGGTAGCCGCCGGACCACTTCAGGTTGGCCGCCACCATGTCGTCGATCAACCGGTGCTCGTAGGTGAGCTTCTTCGCGTCGAACTTCGCCTGGAACTCCGCGTCGAAAACCTCTTGAAACAGGTTCTTGAACCGGCCGTCGTACACCTTGAGGATGGTGTTCTTGGTCGAGAGGTACACCGGGTAGTCGCGGCCCAGCGCGTAGTTGAAACACGCCCGAGCAAACCCGCGGATCGAGTCGTCCAGGTTGTACATGGCCAGCGTGACGCCGCCGCCGGGAGCTTTAAAGACTTCCTTCTCGATTGGCGCGCCGCCGTCAGCGGGGGTGTACGTCAGCTTCACCGTGCCGGGGCCGGGGAAGAGGATCTCGCTGGCCTTGTACTGGTCGCCGAACCCGTGGCGGGCGACGACCACCGGCTTGTCCCAGTGTGCCCGACGAGCCGCGGCACGTTGGCGCAGACGATCGGCTCGCGGAAGATCGTCCCGTTGAGGATGTTCCGGATGCTGCCGTTGGGCGACGGGTACATCCGCTTGAGGTTGAACTCCTTGACCCGCGCCTCGTCCGGGGTGATGGTGGCGCACTTCACGGCCACGCCGTGCTTCTTGGTGGCCTCGGCGGCGTCGAACGTCACCTGGTCGTCGGTCGCGTCCCGGTGCTCGATGCCGAGGTCAAAGTACTTGAGGTCGACGTCGAGGTACGGCAGGATCAGCGTCTCGCGGATCTTCTGCCAGATGATGCGGGTCATCTCGTCCCCGTCCATCTCGACGACGGGGTTCTTGACGGTGATCTTCGGCATGGCGGCTCCGCAACGGGGTTCAGCGGGTAAGCCTACCGCCGCCCCCGCCGACGGCCAGAGGGGTAACGGCGGACCGAACCGCCGCTTGAGTCGGATACGGGTCGGGCTATACAATCGAACTCCGCCTCGCCCCCCGCGTCAGGTGGTTCGATGGACGCGATCGAGACCCGCTGCCCGCATTGCCACGCCCTGTTCCGGCTCCCGCCGAACCAGTTCGGGACGGTCGTCCGCTGCGGCCGGTGCCGGCAGACGTTCACGCCCACGGCGGCCGAGGCCATGCCCGAGGAGCCGCCGCCGTTGCCCGACCCGCCGCGGCCGACCGCGGCCCGGGTGGTCGCCCGGCCGGTCGAGCCTACCCCGGCGCGGGCGAGGCCGGTCGCCGCGCCCCGGCCGCGGCGGAAGTCCGGCGGTATGAACCTGGGCCTCATCCTGGCTCTGCTGGGCGGCGTCGCGGTGTTGCTGCTCGCGGCCGTCGGCGGGATCGCGTACCTGGTTTACACCCAGGTCGGGAAGGACGCCGACCGGGTCGCGGCGACCCCCGCGCCGATCGCGGAGCCGCCCCCACCAGTGCCGGCGGCGCCGCCAAAAGACCCGTCGGCCCGCGATGATCAGGGCAACGTCATCGAGGACGACCCGCTCAACCGGCCAATCCGGGAGGCGACCGTCGGGGTCTCGCACCGGGACCGCCCCGGGATGGGCAGCGGGTTCGTGGTCGATTCGATGGGGCACGTCGTCACGACGGCCCGGGTGGTCGGCCACGGCATCCGGGGCGGGGCCCGGCCGCAGTCGGTCGAGCTGACCGTCGGCGGCGGTCGGGACCAGCGGAAGATGAACGCCCAGGTCGTGGCCGTGGACGCGACCCTCGACCTCGCCCTGCTCCGGGCGGACGACCCGAGCCGGCTGCCGTGGCCGGCCGAGATCGCCATGTATCACGGGCTGAACGTCAACGACCGGGTCTGGGTGTACGGCTACCGGTACGAGCCGCGGCCCGGCGAGGGCGCGTGGGCCACCCGGGTCAAGATCACGAAGATCGGGACGCCGGACTGGCAGACCGGAAACGAGTTGCAGTACGCCGCCATCGACCGCGGCTTCTCCGGCGGGCCGGTGGCAGGCGGGGGACAGGTGCTGGGTGTCGTCTCGGTCGGGCCAGACCAGGGCGAGGAGCACTTCGTCCACTTCAATAGAGTCCGGGGGTTCGTGCTGAAACACCGCCCCCCCACGCCCCCCGTCTCGCGGCCGCCGGTCCGCCCTACGCCATCGTCACCAAAGCCACCGACCCCGACTCCGCCGGCACCGACTCCGCCCCCGGCGCCGACCGCGTCCGCCGACGGTCAGCTCGACCGACTGCGGCCGGGCCCCGCCCCGGATGCCGTGGCCGACCACCCGGGCCGTCGTGACGACGTGCCCCATCGAATCGACCACGAACCCGCTGCCCATCCCGGGGCG
>DATLIF010000271.1:0-3636 GCA_035539575.1 Fimbriiglobus sp.
GTCACGGCCGCCCCAGAGTCGTTCAGCACTGAGGTGCAGTTTCGATAAAGTCGAGTCACACCGGCGGCCACCGCCCCGATGGCCGGGACCCGCCGGACCAGTCTGGCGACGTCGAGTACTCGGCCGACCGTCTGCACTTTCGCCTGGATGGTGGTTGCCGTCGAGAGGACCTTGCCGATCGCCGCCCTGCTGACTGCGGACACCTTCCGAACGACCAGCCCCGTCACCAGCCTGATACCGGAGAACACGGCGGCCGCGGCAGCTTTGACCCTGCCCCAGACGCCCGGCTCGTTGGCGTCGGCGGCCGTGTCCCCGCGGCCGGTGGCCTGCCGGAGCAGGCCCGAGGTGATGGGACTCGAGACGAGTTCGCCCAGGACCTCCCGGACGGCGCTCCGGGTGCCGTCCTTGACGGCGTCGGTGACGGCCTGGTTCAACCCGTCGGCCAGGGCGTCGATCACCCGGTCAAGCCGGTCCAACTGGTCGCTCAGTTGCTTCCGCTTCGCCTTCCCGTTCTGCATCGTGTAGGTGGTCACGGTTCCCTCGGCGGTGGTTTGAATGTTCGGGGCGATCAGCCCGATACCAGCTGCGACCCGGCCCATTCGAGATCGAGGAACAACCCGGCCGGCTGGTGACAGTCGAGCCGGCCGGGGCTTCCGGTGCGTTCGTCCCGTCGTGGTCGGGCTGTTGCTGTGGTCCGACGGTGCCCGGCGCCGCGGCCGGCAGGGCGGAGGCGGTGTGCTCGGCCGCGTCGCCGGACACGGCCGCGATGCCGCACGCTTCAACCGCAGTCGTCGCCGCAGAACGCCCGCCAGCTCTCGCACAGTTCACGGCGGACCTGGCTGACCCGGCCCTGGCTGAGCATGAACTTGCCCGCCAGGTCGCTGGTCCGATGCCCGAGCGCCATGGCCTCCATCAGGACGCGCCGCCGCCGGGTGAGGGTCCGCCGCCACTGTGGGAAATCAATCCGGAACTGGACCTGGTCGGGGACAGAAGTCCGTGTGTTGTCGATCAGCGCGTCGTCGAACACGTTGCCGATCATGGCGGTGCCGTCGGGCAGTGGGGCCACGACGAAGCCCCGCCGCCGCTGGCAAACTGAAGACAGGGCGTCCCTGGCCTTCTCCTGCCCGCACAGCCGCCGACCGCTATTCACCGATCGGGCGACGATTTGCGAGAAGGTGACCACGAAGTGGGCCGGGTCGCGGCCCCGCTGCCTCAGCCGCATGTACCAGGACCAGGCGAGCGCGACCGCTTCGGCGAGGCGGTCGAGCTTGGCGTCGGGGGAGCGGACGTGGCGGAAGTACAAGCGCGCAACGGACTCGACCGTGGGGAGCAGGGCCAGGAAAGCCGCTTGCCACTGAGTGACTGCGGACCGCGGCTTGGCCGAGGTACGGCAAATAGACATCGGGGTGACCTCCGGGGTAGAGACCGCCCCGACCGCGGGGGCGGTCGTGGGGGTGACCGTCCCCGCACCAGTGCAGGGGGACGAAGACGTGGCAGAGTCAGCAATTCCGCTCGTGTCGGGTGCGGATCAGCACCGGCTCGGCGCGGAGTTCTCGCCACACTTATGTTGACGCGAATCGGACGGACATTTAGGCCCGAGGTGCGTAGCCCTGCTCGCCGCCTACGAACCCGGATGTGACGAAGCCTCATCGGTCCCGGGTCCACTCACCACAGCCGGGCGAGGCCGCCTGTAAGCGCCGGCGGCGGGTGACGGGCAGGGGCCCGTTTTTGGTCGCGGGTCACTCCCCGCCGACGTATGATCGGTGACATGGCTGACGTCACCCGCCTGATCGACGACGTCGCGGCCGGAGACCCGCAGGCCGCGGCCAAGCTGCTCCCGCTCGTCTACGACGAACTGCGCAGGCTCGCCGCCGCCCGGATGGCTGAGGAGAAGCCGGGCCAGACCCTTCAGGCCACCGCCCTCGTCCACGAGGCATACGTCCGGCTCGTCGGCGTCGAGACGCCCCACGGCTGGGACGGCCGTGGGCACTTCTTCGCCGCCGCCGCCGAGGCGATGCGCCGCATTCTGATCGATCGCGTCCGCCACAAGAACACCCGAAAGGCTGGGGGCGGGCACCGCCGGGTGGACTTGGACGACCTCGACCCGGCTCTCGACAAGCCAAACCCCGAACTCCTTCTGCTGGACGATGCGCTGCGGGAACTGGAGCAGCGTCACCCACGGAAGGCCGAGGTGGTCAAGCTCCGATTCTTCGCCGGGCTGACGACCGATCAGGCCGCGGCGGCCCTCGGCGTTTCCACCTCCACCGCCGAGAACGACTGGGCGTACGCCCGGAGCTGGCTCCGCCTCCGGATGGGCGAGCCGGATCACGATCAGCCCTGACGCGGCATCTCTCGCGAAAGACAGAAAACATATTCGGGGTTCCGCCCCCGATTCTCGCATTGAGTTCTGGTGGGGGTTGTCCCCGACCGTGGAGGTCTTCCGTGACCGCGTCACAACCTGCCGAAGAGGTTCTGTTCAACGCCGCCCGTCAGATCGGCGATGGGGTTGTCCGGGCGGCGTACCTTTGGGAGGCAGCCGGGGGTGACGAAGCCCTGCACCGCCGGGTGGAGGCGCTGCTGGCGGTCAACGACGCCCCGGACCGCCTCCTGGACCAACCCGCCGCCGCAGCGGTATCGACGGGAACCTTCATCCCTGCGTGCGGGGATGAGACGGCCACGGTCTCCTCGCCGAGCGAAGCTGCTGGCTCAGTGATCGGACCGTACAAGCTCCTGCAACAAATCGGTGAAGGCGGCATGGGCACGGTCTAAATGGCCGAGCAGACGCATCCCATCCAGCGCCGGGTCGCCCTGAAGATCACCAAATCGGGCATGGACAGTCGCCAGGTCATCGCTCGCTTTGAGGCCGAGCGGCAGGCCTTGGCCGTGATGGACCACGTCAACATCGCCCGCGTCCTGGATGCCGGGGCCACGGACGCCGGCATGCCGTACTTCGTCATGGAGTTGGTCCACGGGGTGCCGATCACCAGGTACTGCGACGACAACCGCCTGACGCCGCGCGAGCGGCTGGAGCTGTTCGTGCCGGTCTGCCAGGCGATCCAGCACGCGCATCAAAAGGGCATCATCCACCGCGACATCAAGCCCAGCAATGTCATGGTCACGCTGTACGACGGCAAGCCGGTCCCCAAGGTCATCGACTTTGGGGTGGCCAAGGCCACCGAGCAGAAGCTGACCGAGCGGACGCTGTTCACGCAGTACGGCACCATGGTCGGCACGCTGGAGTACATGAGCCCGGAGCAGGCGGAGATGAGCGCCCTGGGTGTCGATACTCGCAGCGACATCTACTCGCTGGGCGTGCTCATGTTTGAGCTGCTCACGGGTAATACACCGCTGACTCACAAGACGATGAAGGAAGCAGCCTATACCGAGATTCTCCGCATGATTCGCGAGGACGAGCCGCCCAAGCCGAGCACACGGCTGAGCGATTCGGGCGAGGCGCTGGCGTCGATCTCGGCCAATCGCCACATGGAGCAGGCCAAGCTGACCAGGCTGGTGCGCGGCGAGCTGGACTGGATCGTGATGAAGTGCCTGGAGAAGGACCGCAATCGCCGCTACGCGACGGTGAATGGGCTGGCGATGGACGTGCAGCGTTATCTGCACGACGAGCCCGTGCTGGCC
>DATLIF010000272.1:0-6047 GCA_035539575.1 Fimbriiglobus sp.
AACCCGAAGGCGGGCGCGACGGAACAGTTAATCGGTCGCCGATGAGAATTGTAAGGGCCGTGGGTTATCTCCCACGGCCCGAAGTGTTTATCCCAGGGGACTACGCCGCAAGCCGCAGTTGCTTGCGGACGTACGCCGCACAGGCGTCGATCACGCGCCGCTGCTGGGCCTCGGTGATCTCCGGGAAGATCGGCAACGCCAGCACGCTCCGGGCGGCCTCCTCGCCGGCCGGGAAGTCGCCCTCGCGGTGGCCGAGGCCAGACAGGCACTCCTGCTGGTGCAGGCAGAGCGGGTAGTACACGTCGCAGCTCACCCCTTCGGTCTTCAGGTGCTTCATCAGCGCGTCGCGGTGCCCGGCGGCAACCCGCACGACGTACTGGTTGAACGTATGCCGGCCGTGCGGCCGCACCGCCGGGCGGTGGAAGAACCCGTTGAGCTTCGCCGCCTCGATCAGCCGGTCGTACCGCCCTGCGGCCGTGCGGCGGCCCTCGATCCACCCCTCGACATGCGGCAACTTCACCCGCAGGATCGCCGCCTGGACGGCGTCCAGTCGGGCATTCCACCCCACGTACTTGTGAAAGTACTTCGTCTCCGACCCGTGGACCCGTAGCGCCGCGATCTTCCGGGCCAGGACCGGGTCGTTGGTCGTCACCATCCCGGCGTCGCCGAAGGTGCCGAGGTTCTTGCTCGGGTAGAAGCTGAAGCACGCCACCGCCCCGAGGGTGCCGCAGCGACGGCCCTGGTAGTCCGCCCCGAACGACTGGGCCGCGTCCTCGATGATGGACAGGTTGTGCTTGTCGGCCAGGTCCCAGATCGGCTCCATGTCGCAGCACTGGCCGTAGAGGTGAACCGGCATGATCGCCCGGGTCTTGCGGGTGACCTTGCGCGCGACCTGCTCGGGGTCGATGTTGAACGTGAGCGGATCGATGTCGGCGAAGACCGGCGTGGCCCCGGCCCGGACGACCATCCCGACTGTGGCGAAGAAGGTGAACGGCGGCAGGATGACCTCGTCGCCGGGGCCGATGTCCAGCCCGTGTAGCGCGAGCAGGAGGGCATCCGTCCCCGACGCACAGCCGATGGCGTGGGCGGCCCCGCAGTACGCGGCAGCCTCGTCCTCGAACGAACTCACCTCGGGACCGAGAATCGCCTGCCCGGATCGGATCACCCGCAGCACCGCGGCGTCGATCTCATCCTGAAGACCCCGGTACTGTGCGAGTACGTCGCACATCGGGACCGGGGGCGTACGGTCGGCGGTCATACCCGACTCCTGGTGTCCGTCCCGGGATCCATCCCGGGGATGCTAGGTCCGTGAAACCGGACCTGGGTACGATAATCCGCCCAATCCTGTCAAGACAGGTCGTCCTGACCCCCGCCCGGCCGGCCTTCCGGGAGGGCGAGGCTCCTGCCGAGCCGTGGGAGCCTCGGCTCGGCAGGAGCCTCGCCCTCCCAAACCGCCGCCGGCCAATTCGTCTGGTATTCCGGGCTTACTTGTCTTATGAAGGGCGCTGGGATACGGCTCCGCCCCAATCCCCCAGATCACCCAGGTTCACGGAGGAACCTCGATGCGTGCTTACCTCCTCCTTCCGCTGATGCTGGCCTGCGCTCCCGCACTCGCTGCAAGCCCCCCGGCTTACGACGACGCGGCCCTGCGGGCGGTTCGCTTCGTGGACCAGCAAGAGGGGTGGGCGGTCGGCGACGAGGGGGTGATCTGGCACACCATCGACGGCGGCAAGACCTGGGAGCGGCAGCCGTCTGGCACCCGGGCGTCGCTGCGGTCGGTGCAGTTCCTGACGCCGTACACCGGCTTCGTGGTCGGCCGGGTCGAGCTGCCCAACGGCGCCGGGTCGCAGGGTGTGGTCCTCTCGACAGCCGACGGCGGCGCGACGTGGCGTGAGGTAACAAGCACACTGCTGCCGGGGTTGAACGCGGTGCAGTTCTTCGACGAGAACCGTGGGGTGGTGGCCGGTGACGGGACGGATGCGTTTCCGACCGGAGTGTTCTCGACGAGTGACGGCGGTAAGACGTGGAAGATGCTTGAGGGACAGCGGGCCAAGTCGTGGCGCGCGGTCGCCTTCACTGACCCGGGTAACGGCCAGATTATGGACAGCCAGGTCACAGTCCCAGTGAAGGAGGGAGTGATCGGCGGCGCCCCCGGTCCGAGTGTGGGGATTCGCTCATTCCACAATCCCGGCTGCCCGCTTCCGCTGAACGCAACCCATATGCTCGACGCGAGCCACGGCTGGGCGGTCGGCGAACTCGGCACGATCCTCGGCACGACAGACGGCGGCAAGACCTGGAACACGCTCAAGTGCGGCGGTCAGCGGACGGCCGTTCTGTTTGCCCACGCACTGCCGACATCGATCCCGCTCGGGACGGTCGCAACGCTCGGCAAGGACGGCTACCGCTGCACGGCGGTTTGCGTGACCAACAACGAGGAGCCGCGACTCTCTGCCGCAATGCGGTCCTGCGGCGGGACGGCCGCGCAGGTGGACGTCTGCGTTGAAGTCCCGCCAGACATGGCCGAACTTCCACCTCAACTGTCCAAGGCCAGCCTCAACGCGGCGCTACTGGAGCGGCTGGTATTGGCGATCCGAACCTGGCGACCGGAAGTTATCGTCACCGACCGGCTGTCGCCGGACGCCCCGGCCGCGGATCAACTCGTCCTCACGCACATGAAAGAGGCGTTCACCCTCGCGGCGGACCCGAAGGCGTTCCCGGAGCAGATCGAAAGGCTCGGCCTCGCCCCGCACGCCGCGAAGAAGCTCTACGCGCTTGCCCCGGACGACCAGCCGACGAACGTGACGATGGACCTGACCGCGTTCGTGCCGGAACTTGGCGAGTCGGCGAAGGACTACGCCGAGCCGGCCGCGATGCTCCTGGGCACGTCCTCGCCGGCCGCGACCCGGTTCCGGCTGATCGCCCACCGTCTGCCGGGGGCCGAGCAGCACACGACGCTGATGCAGGGGATCGACCTGGCCGAGGGCGGCACCGCCCGGCGGAAAATGGCCGCTCCCGTCGAAGCCGTCGCGGAACGCCAGAAGGCGGCGGAACTCCGCACGCAGTTCGAGAAGTCCCTGAGCAACCCCGAATCGGTCGGCGGCATCGAGCCGGCGCTGGCTCAGGTCATCGGCGCTCTCGGCACGATGCCGCCGGACATGGCGGCGCGGACCGCGGTGTCACTCGGCATGAAGTTGGCGAGCGCCGGCCAGTGGACCGCCGCCCGCGAGTTGTTCGCCGTCGTCACCGAGAAGTACCCGGCCTACCCGGAGGCGGTCGAGGCGGTCCGGTGGCTGGTCCGGTATCACGCCAGCGGCGAGGTCCGCCGACGGATCGAACTGGGTCAGTTGGCCGTCTTCCAGAAGACCGCGTTCGCCCCGGTGGACCCAGACGGCATCCGGCAGGTGTCGTACACCGACGCGTTCACGGCGAAGCCGGCGTACCAGTTCGCCTCCCCGGACGCCGCCCGGCAGTGGAGCGAGGCTTGCCTGAAGTTGACCCCGGCGCTGGCCGCGTTCGGGGCCGGGTACGCTCTCGACCCGGCGAACAACTTCCAGACAGCCGCGGCCCGTCGGGCGCTCGGCCTGAACATGGACGCCGCGAACCAGCTCGAGGGGCTGCACCGCGGCCCGGCCGACGCGGACCCCGGACCCGCCGCCGGCTGGCACCGGCGGCTGTCCGACGAACTGCGGCTTCTCTCGAACGAGGCCCCGAAGCTGACCCCCTCGGCCGAATGCCGGGCGACTTCCACGCGGCCGATGCTCGACGGCCGGCTCGATGACGAGTGCTGGAAGTCCGCCGCCCCACTCACCGCGAACGCAGCCGACGGTTACACCACCGAGGCCCGCTTCGCCCGCGATGACAAGTTCCTGTATGTGTCCGTCTCCTGCAAACACCCCGAGGGCAAGCAGGTGCCGAAGGCCGAGCGCCGCGCCCGCGATGCCGACCTGCGGGGGCACGACCGGGTCGAGGTGCTACTCGACCTGGACCGGGACTACCAGACGTACTACCGGCTGCGGGTAGACCACCGTGGCTGTGTGGCCGAAGACTGCTGGGGCGACGGAACGTGGAACCCGCGATGGTTCGTGGCCGTGGAGCCGACCCCGACCGGCTGGACGGCCGAGGCCGCCATTCCGTTCGCGGAATTGACCGGCACCCCACCGACGGCCGGCCGCACGTGGGCCGTCAACGTGGTGCGAGTGGTTCCCGGAGTCGGCATCGGATCGTGGGGGGAGCCAAAGAACCCGGCCCTGACGCCTGACGCGATGGGTCTGATGCGATTCGTCAGCCGGTGAGCAGCCCGTCAGCCGTCCTTCTTGGGCCCATTCTCAACGGAAGCGGGTGGGCCATCGGACCCGACATACAGCGCCGTGGCCAGGTTCGTACAGCCGACGGCCAGCGCGATACAGGCGACCAGGACCAGGAGCATGTACTCCACGGCCACAATCCCCGTGCCGCGCTTCCACCACCGGACGACCGGGCGCATCGGCGTGGCTCCCGATGAGGCCACGGGCCGCGCCACGTAGGGCTCGGAACGGTGGCCCACAACGGATTCGCAGATGGCACGAGCTGGTGCCAAGACCGCCTCCAATTCAACAAAAGCACGGTTGCAGCACCAAAGCGATCATCAAAGTCAGCACTGAACCTGAAGATTGATCCTGTCACATACTCAATCGAACACGCCTCTTCGATCCCGACATCAAATCAAGTTGGGCAAAGTCAAGTAGCCCAAATCCCACCTAAATATTACTTGGGCTTGAGGAATACTGTACTACCAAAAGAATAAGAGCAATCAGTTACAAAACCATTTCTGCAATTATGAGATTCTCGTAGGAGAAGAATCCGACATCGCATTCCTTCACGATAACGGCGCCCATCTGTTTTGGGTCATCTGCGGCGTGAGAGTGTGTGCGTCAGGCGGTGCCGGCTGTACAATCGCGGCAACGTCCGGGGCCGGACGTCTCATCTCCTCGTTACAGCGGAGCCACCGATGACCGGGTCGATCAACCGCCGGGAGTTCCTTACCCGCAGTGCCGCCGGGGCAGCGGCCCTGGCTGCCGCACCCGCCTTCGCCGCCCCGGTGAACACCGCCGAGCCGTTCAAGATCTCGCTGGCCCAGTGGTCGCTGCACCGGGCGTTCGGCCGCGGCGGCAAGGGCACCCTCGACCCGCTCAAGTTCGCCCAGATCTCCAAGGTCGATTACGGCATCGACGCGGTCGAATACGTCAACCAGTTCTACGCCTCCAAGAAGGGCGACGACGCCTACCTGAAGGACCTGAAGAAGGTGGCCGACGACGCCGGGGTCAAGAGCGTCCTGATCATGTGCGACGGCGAGGGCGCGCTGGGCCACCCGGACGAGGCGGCGCGCAAGAAAGCAGTCGCCAACCACCACCGGTGGCTGGAGTGGGCGAAGTTCCTCGGCTGTCACTCGATCCGGGTGAACGCCCAGACCAACGGTGCCGGCTCGTTTGAGGAGCAGCAGAAGCGCGCCGCCGACGGACTGCGCGCGTTGACGGAAGATGGCGAGAAGCACGGCATCGCGGTGATCGTCGAGAATCACGGCGGGCTCTCGTCGAACGGTGCCTGGCTGGCCGGGGTCATGAAGTTGGTCGGACACAAGATGTGCGGCACCCTGCCGGACTTCGGCAACTTCCGGGTCAGCGCCAGCGAGGAATACGACCGGTACAAGGGGGTGGACGAGTTGATGCCCTTCGCCAAGGGAGTCTCGGCCAAGTCCCACGACTTCGACCCCCAGGGCAACGAGACCGCCACCGACTACCGCAAGATGCTGGATATCGTCTGCAACAAGCACAAGTACCAGGGCTTCGTCGGCATCGAATACGAGGGAGGCAAGATCAGCGAGCCGGACGGGATCAAGGCGACCAAGAAGCTGCTGGAGACCGTCCGGGCCGAGATGAACAAGGGATAGAATGGATTGGGCGAACGGCCGGCGTCAGCCGGCTGGTGGGGCGCCCCACCAGCCCGCTGACGCCGGCCGTTCGCCCTGGAGGCACCGACGATGCCCCTGTACGTGTACGAGATTGTGCTCC
>DATLIF010000273.1:0-9446 GCA_035539575.1 Fimbriiglobus sp.
GACCCACCACGCGGATGCGGTGGGTCGGCGCTCGAAGACTCGCTTGACCCACCCTACGAAGGCGCCGCATGGTATGCTAACTGGAACGCAACTTCCACCGGTGGTGTCGAGGCTCTCGACGTGAACGGCGCCCAGGTCTTCGGTGTCCTCTGCTGCCTCGGGTTCGTCCTGTTCGTGTTCCTCGGGTTCGAGGTCGCGGTCTTCCGCATTTCCTGCGCGCTGTGCAAGGTTCCACAGCCGGGCATCGTGCGGACGGTCGGCATCGTCTTCCTGCTGCTGGTCGTGCCGGCCTTTGTGGACGGCGTCTTCGGCGGCATCCTGATCGAGGCGTACGAGGCGACCGAGTACCCGCTCTGGGAGGCGGGGCTGGTCCAGTTCTTCCTGGCATTGCCCGTCCACATGGCCATCTGCTCGGCCATCCACGCCAGGACGGTCGGCATCCGTGTCGGACAGGGGATTGCCGTCTGGCTGGTCGAGAAGTTGCTCAAACTCTCCCTGCTGGTCGCCATAGTTGGGATCGTGACCGTCCTGGTCCTGGCCGGTCCGGGCAAATGACCACCAGGTACTTTGCCACCTGTGCCCGCGGCCTGGAGCCGATCCTGTCTCGGGAACTCACCGTTCTCGGGGCCGACGGCGTTACCCCCGGGCGGGGTGGGGTTGCGTTCGGAGGCGGCCCGGCCCTCGTCTACCGGGCGAATCTCTGGCTCCGGACCGCCGTCCGAATCCTGCGTCCGGTGCTGGAGGCCGACGTCCGCTCGACGGACGAACTGTACGACGCGGTTCGCGGCGTGGACTGGTCGGAGTACATGACGCCGGACCACACGCTCGCGGTCGATTGCAACGTCCGGGATTCGGCGATCACCCACTCGCAGTACGCCGCCCGTCGGGTCAAGGACGCGGTCTGCGACCAGTTCCGCGAACGGGTCGGCCGCCGGCCGAGCGTGGACACCGAGCGACCCGGGGTCGGCATCAACCTGCACGTCGCGCGGGACCACGCCATCCTGAGCCTCGACAGTTCCTGGGACTCCCTGCACAAGCGCGGCTATCGCCCGGTCCTGACCCGCGCCCCTCTCAACGAGGCGCTTGCTGCGGGGCTACTCCTGCACCTGGGGTACGACGGATCCGAGCCGCTGTATGATCCGATGTGCGGGTCGGGCACGTTCGCCATCGAGGGGGCGTGGCTCGCGTTGAACCGCCCACCGGGTCTGACCCGCAAGTGGTTCGGTTTCTTCGGCTGGCTCGACTTCGACAAGGGTCTGTGGTCTGCCATTCGCGACGAAGCCCGCCGCGGAGTAGGGGCCGCCCTGCCCTGCCCAGTCGGCGGCTCCGACGTGCGGACGGACGCTGTCGAGTTCGCCCGCGGCAATGCCCGCACGGCCGGCGTGGGGAACCTGCTCCGATTCGAGCGCCAGGAGTTGAAGCAGGCCCGACCGCCCGCCAGCCCGCCGGGGCTTTTGATCTGCAACCCACCCTACGGCGAACGACTCGGCGAGGAGAAGGAACTGGAACCGCTCTACCGCTCGCTCGGCGAGGCGACCGCGGCAAACTGGCCGGGGTGGCGGCTCGCGGTGTTCACTGCGAACGACCGACTCGCGCGGAAAGTTAAGTTGCGGGTACGGCGATCATCGCCGTTCTACAACGGCAGCCTGACGTGCAAGCTATGGGAGTACGAACCGGCTTCGTAGGGTGGGTCGAGTCTTCGAGGCCCACCTCTTGCAAAGACGATGGGTCTCGAAGACTCGACCCACCCTACTTGTTGTAACCCGGCAGTTCGCTGACTCGCTTCCGAACGTCGTCGAGCGCTTTACGGAACCGCGGGTCCGCCTCCGAGCCGAAATCGGCCTCGAACTTTTCCTTCGATAGCCCCTCGGCCAGTCCCGCCACGTCCGGGACATAATCGTTGACATCGAACGCAACGCTCGCCCGGGCCACAGCCCGCGGGTCACGGCGAGTAGACTTCGCGAACTCGACCCCGGCGAAGTCCGCGGCCAGGTCGGCGAAGCTGAACCCGCTCTTACCGGCCATGTCCAGCCGCTCCTTGAGCAACCCGGCAGCCTCCGCCGCGACGGGGTCCAGCAACTCGGCCAGGGCAGCCGAGACGACGAAGTGCTGACACAGATCCCGCCGCCCACGGACGGTCGGCGACCCAAGGACCGCGGTCCGCTCCCGCCGCTCTGCATCCGACTCGACCGCGCGGCAGAAGTTGCGGGTCAGCGGGTTGTCGCGCAGGGTTGTGGAATTGTCCAGTGCCAACCCCATCCCGATCAGCAAGGCGGCCGGCTTCAACTCGTCCTCCTCGACAGCCGCGACCGCCGCGGCCGTGCGGACCAATTCCCCGGTCAGGTCGTCACCCTTCGGACGCTCCGCCTCAGGCATGCGGCTGAGGTCGGCCGCGCGGATAGCCACCGCCCGGACCACCTTTCGTACGGCCTGTTGCTTAGCCGTCAGGGCCGGCGCATCGGCGGCCGCCTCCCGCGCGACGGGGGCAAGTCCTTCGAGACGTGTCACCGTATCTCTCGCGAGCGGGTCGTCCGGCAAGGCGCGGACAATCGTCTTATAGACCGCAAGCAACCTCACCCGCGCCAGCGGTCGCAGGTCGCCCCACTCCCGGACGTCGCCGGACCGCAACTCCTCCGCCCAGATGCCCACGGCCAGCGCGTTCAGCGGATCGAGTCCGATCTGGAACTTTGCCGCGCGTGCCTTGCCATCACCCACGGCTGGTCTTGCCAGGGATGTCGGGTCGGGCGAATGAGCCGCCCCGAGCAGGTGAGCCACCTCGTGGGCCAGCAGCTCGACCCGTTCCGCCTCAGTGGTCAGGACCGGTTCGATCACCAGAACGTGGCCATGCAGCGGGCCGCGCGCCGCCCCGGGACCGCAGCGATCGGCCTCACCCGGCGGGTCGATCGTCCGGCTGCTAAATCCGAGCGCCACGGTTTTACCGTCCCACTGGACCTTGTTCTCGAAGTCTGTGAGCAGCGCGGCCACGGACCGGGCCTGCGGGTCCGACGCCCACGTACCGATGTCGGCCACCTTCAGCGTGACACCGCACTCGCGTTCGAAGATCGCCGAGACCGCGGCCACCCGCGCCCGCAGGGCCTTCTCTCGGGCCGCCTTCGGGCGAGCGTCGGCGTCGTCCGCCATCACCCGCACGGTAAGAGCAAGCGGTACAGCGGCTTTCGGTGGCGCTTCGGGAACGTCCTCGGGACGCGGCAGTGGCGCCGCCAGTTCAATACCCTGCAATGCGACACCATTTCGGGACGGCGCGAACGCATATGCTGCATACGGTTCGATGCGGAACTGCGATTTCTTGCCACCGGATTCGAAGGACACCACCGGGCTGCGTCCGACCGGAACCTGCCGCACCTCACCCGGCCCCAGGGTGTAGACGCGGGGTTCCGTCTTCGCATGGCCGACGGACAGCCGGACCTCCGTATCGGTGATGTTCGTGAGTACGACGAACCCGGCGTCCGCGCCGGCAACGGACACCGCAAGGGCCAACAGGGCGATCCAGCATGTCCGGGTCATCTGGGCGGTCTCCGAAGCAGCGGCGTCGAGGCGTGTGGTGTCACGTCGAATCGTAACGCGCCGCCATGAACCGGGACAGCGGCCATCCGATCACGCCGGGGCATATCGGCTTGACACCCTTCCGGGGCCGCCTATAGTCCGCCACCCGTTCGACACCGAATCGGGGGCGGTATCGACCTGTCGGCCGAACAGGGGCTGGCAGGTGGGGGAACGACCACGGAGGGGACGTGGCAGGGCGCGCCGCGAGGTACGTCTGCGGGTGTGTGGCGATCGCCATCGCGGTCGTAGTGTACCCACTCCGGGCCGCCGAGCCTGCCCCACCGACGGCGCCGTCCGCGCCGGTCGGGTTCCCGCCCGGCGTCACGCCGCACTCCTCGAACGTCACCGCCTACCAGCGGCCCGCGACCCCGGAGCCGCCACCCGTGTTGCCGGCGCCGGCACCGCCATCGGGGCTGGATCCATTCCTGCCGCAACAGCCGACACAACCGGAGGCCATCCTCCCGGACGGCAGCCGGGTTAACCTCCCGCAGACCACGCGACAGCAGATCCGGTTCGCACCGCGCTACGCGATCCCGCCGAACTTCCGGGTCGAGCCGATCGACAGAGAAAACAACGTCAACCGGGTGGTCTACACGGGCGGCATTATCCTGAATGTGGTCTACCTGAACGGGACCGGTCCGAATGCCCGGGTGCAGGAGGTCGAGTTCGCCACCGACAACGCCGTCGCCTGGGTGAAGCGGCCGAAGGGGCAGCGTGTCACCGGCGACCTGAACACGACCACGGTGGCCGACGACCGGACCGAGGTCGAGTTGTACCTGAGCGGCAACGTCATCATCCGGAGTCTGAGCACCGACTCCATCGGCAACCGGACAGTGGACCAGGTGTTCCGGGCGGAGGAAGTCTATTACGACGTGAACCGCCACCGGGCGATCTCGATCAACGGGGACCTGGAACTTCGCATTCAGGACGTCCCGGAGCGGGTCCACATTCAGGGCAAGGAGGTCTGGCAACTCGGCCGGAACGAGTGGCGGCTCTTCGAGACCAACGTCTACTCGAGCAAGCGGCCGGCCCAGCCGGGGCTGCGGATCACCGGCGACGAGGCCACGCTGACCCAGAGGAACACGGTCCGCCGGAACATCTTCGGCCGGCCGTACCGCGACATCCGCACTGGCCAGGTGGACGTCGGAAACGAGCGCATCCTGACGACCGACCGGGTGCGGTTGCGAGTGTTCGACACGCCGGTCTTCTTCTGGCCGCGGTCGCGGGTGGACGTCGGCGACCCGCTGGGGCCGCTGGCCGGGCTGGGGTTCGGGACGGACACGATCTTCGGCACCCAGTTCTACACGACCTGGGACGTTTACCAGCTCCTGGCTCTCCGCGGGCCGGCGGGGCACCGGTGGACACTCAACGCCGACTACCTCAGCGAGCGCGGGCCGGCGCTGGGCACCGATTACAGCTACCTCGGGACCGACCTGTTCGGCCTCGCCGGGCCGATCGACGCGACCGGGCGAGCCGCCCGACCCGAGTTCAACCAGCCCTACTCGGGACTGGTCCGTCTCTACGGCATCAATGACAACGGCGAGGACGTCCTCGGCGGCGACCGTGGCACCATCCCGGAACACCCGGACTTCCGCTACCGCATCCTGTGGCGGCACAACCAGGACATCTACGAGCGCGGCACCACGTTCGTCCGCCTGCTCACCCAGGTGGCGCGGTTCAGCGACCAGAACTTCTTCGAGCAGTACTACAAGCTCGAATACGACATGCAGCCGAACCAGGAGACGTTCGCCTACCTGTACGGGGCGACGGGCAACCTGGGCGGTTCGCTACTGCTCCAGGCGAACTGGGAACGGGACTGGATCACCGAGACGAACTGGCTACCCCGGGGCGACGGCTACATGATCGGCCAGTCATTCCTGTGGGACCGCCTGAACTACTCGGCCCGCGGTGACGTGGGATACGCCCAACTCCGACCGGCCGAGACTGACCCGCTGCCGGTGCAGCAGACCGACCGTCAAGTGGACACGGGGCGGTTCCACCTGAATCAGCGACTCAACGCCCCGTTCGATCTCGGGCCGATCCGCCTGGACCCGTACGGGGTGATGGACCTGGCGTACTACACCCAGGACATCAGCGCGTACAACACGGGCGTCACACGGGCGACCGCCGGAGCGCCGACGTTCCTCATCCCGGGCAACCAGGGTGTCGTCCTCGACCCGGCCGGCGACGACCGCGGCCGGTTCTACGGCGGCGGCGGATTGCAGGCGTCCACGACCCTGTCCCGCCTCTACCCGGATGCGTGTAGTGAGCTGTTCAACGTCCGCGGCCTCTACCACAAGGTGACGTACGGCGCGAACTACTTCGCCGCGTACTCCGACACCCCGTACTGGCAGTTGCCGCAACTCGACCGGCTCAACGACGACACCTCGGATTACGCTTACCGACTGGCCCGGCCGCGGCAGCCAACGATCATCGCCGGACCAGCAGGCGAGGCGCTGAAGAACTCCCCGCTTTACGACCCACAGCGGTACGCCATCCGTCGGGTCGTAGATAACAAGTACGACACGCTGGACTCGCTCGAAGTTCTCCAACTCGACGTGCGGCAGCGGCTCCAGACCAAGCGCGGGTTCCCGGGGGCCGAGCACACTGTGGACTGGATCACACTGGACACGTCCGTGTCGGTCTATCCAGACGCCGAGCGGGACAACTTCGGTGAGTCCTGGGGGTTCCTGGATTACTACTTCCTCTGGCACGTCGGAGACCGGACGTCGATCTCGTCGGCTGGGTGGTACGATCCCAACGAGTTCGGCCCGCGGTACTTCAACCTCGGTCTGCACTTCAACCGCCCGGACGGGACGACGTTCTACCTCGGCTACCGGCACACCGACCCGATCGAAAGCCGGGCGCTGACCGCGAGCGTCAGTTACAATCTGACCCGGAAGTACAGCCTGAATTTCATCGGGACTTATGACTTCGGGGTGAACGAAATACTGTCTCAGCAGCTCAACATCGCCCGGGTCGGCACGGACGTGACCGTCCTGTTCGGGGTTTCATACAACGCCCTCGTGAACAACTTTGGGGTCCAGTTCGCCCTGGTGCCGAACCTGGCCGGGCTGGCAGCGGCACAGCCCGGTGCGACGGGCAATCCGTTCATGAACCCCTTCCTCAGTCGGCGGTACTAGACCGAGGACCGCGCGAGACACGCATGACCGCAACGTGGCAGACCGTCGAGACGCCCGACCGCGTCAAGCAACCGCGGAGGTGGCGGGACAAGTTCTCCGAGGCATTCCGCGGCGTCCGCGGCGGGATGCAGGGTCAGTCGAGCTTCTGCGTTCACCTGTTCTTCGCCTGCCTGGCAGTCCTCGCCGCAGCCGTCCTCCAGTGCGACCCGTTCGAGTGGTGCCTGATCATCGGGTGCATCGGGCTCGTATTCACAGCCGAGTTATTCAACACCGCCGTGGAGACGCTCTTCAAGGGGCTCGATCCGTCAGCCCGCGACCGGGTCTACCACGCGCTCGACATCGCCGCCGGTGCGGTTCTCGTGGCGTGCCTGACCGCCGCCACGGTCGGGACGATCGTATTCGGACGGAAGCTGCTCGCAATACTAGCGACGTAAACCTTGCGCAACAGGGCCGGCACAACCACCGCGACCCGCCTCGATCGAGGCGGGTCGCGGTGGTTGTGGTCTCGGTGTCTGTCACCAGGTGTACTGGAGCGAGAACGTCACCCCCTGGGCGAACACCCCGGAGTCTCGCAGCGGCACCGCCGGGCGGACCGTCTGCAGCGGGGTGATCGTCCCCGGCAGCGGGAAGTTCGGGATACGCGTCACGTCCAGCCCCGTGTCGATCTGGTCGCCGGGCCGCAGGACGCTGGAGAGGTACAGGAAGTTGTACCCAACCGCGGCCCGCAGTCGGGGCGTGACGTGCAGCCCGACCTTGAACCCGACCTCGGGCACCACCGCGAACTGCTCCTGGGTGAACCGGCCGATGTTCGCGCCGGGCAGCGCCAGAAGCCCGCCGCCAAAACTTCCTGTCCCACCCGCCAGTTGGAGCAACTGGGCGCCGTTGATATCGACCGACTGGAACACCTCGCCGAAGGCGATCGACGCCCGTCCCTCGGTGAACCACCGGCCACGGCGAACCTCCCCGGCCAGCCCGACCTGCGCCCCGAAGAAGTGGTTCTCGGTGCGGAACTTGTCCGTCACAGACCCGGCCACGACCGACGGGTTGCCGACGTTGGTCGGCGACCCGGGGACGCGGGCGAACTGCTCGGTGATCTGAAGCTCCTCGTTGAGGCCGACGTACCGGAAGCCGAACAGGAGGTCCAGTCGCGAGCACGGGGACCCGAGCAGGAACCGTCGCAGGTTCGCCTCCGCGCCCCACATGTACGTCTCGGTCGTTACTGCCACCGAGCCGGTCGCCAGCCCCGGGTACGTGATCAGTTCAGAGAAGGGGATCCCCTGGTTGAGGTTGAAGAACGGCCGCGCCAGCAGGCCGTTCGCCCCGCTGTTGGCGGCCGCCTCCTTGCCGGTCGGCCCGACGAACCAGACGTTCCCGTCGAACCCCCACCGCTGTTCGCACCCAAACCAGTACACGCCGCCGAACCGGCCGCCGGTGTGGAAAGAGTTGCTCAGCGAGTCCCCGTCGATGAGCGTCTGAGTGCCAGGCGCGCCCGGGATGCCGTTCGACTGCGGGATGCCGGTAGTGACCAGCGCCGGGAACCGCGGGCTGCTGATCCACCACAGGAGCAGGTCCGCGTTGAACTGCCACTTGTTCGGCCCAGTCAGCAGGCCGAGCGGTCCGCATGCCCCGCCGCAGAGTGCCGGGTCCAGGTCCGGTGACGGGCAAGCCAACGGCCCGGTAGGAAACACCGAAGGCGGTGTAAAAGTCGCCGCCGCGATCGGCTGTCCGACCACGACCGGATGGCCGACCGGGATCGGTTGGCCGTACGGCACACCGTAAGGAATCGGTCCGCTGAAGGTGGCCGCCGGCGCGACGCCAGCGGGGCCTCGCTGCTCGGTGACTGTCGGGCCGGGGAGTTGACGAGGCATCTGCAGACCGCCACCAGGGACTGCCTGGCCGCCGGCCGGTGGCATTGGCGTCGCCGGCTTGCCCTGTTCGCCAGCCTGCCCGCGGGCGACGATCCCAACAGAAGACAACGAATCAGGTGCATCGACAGGCTGGATGCGGCCGAGCTTCGCGGCCGGCGACTGGGCCAGTCCGACGGACGCAGCGAGCGCTAGCCCGATGCCCGCCCCAGCGGTGCGAACCCCGCGCATGGGATCAGTCCTCCTGACACGTCCCACCCGGGTGCCGTGGTGTGGTCCATCCCGGTTGTTCCGGGGCCGTCCGATGGCGGACCGTGTCCTGACTCACTAGATCGGCTCCGCCTGCCAACTTCCCGCATCCGAATCTTCCCTCCGGCACAGTTGCCAATCGCCCAGATAACGACCGTCCGCGTTATAGCGGTAACGACCGATTCATCCGGTCGTGCAGCGTGCGCGGGTTGTGTGGGAATAGCAGAGAGGACTGGGAACCGTCAGAGCCGAGCTGATCGGAAGACACGGTGAAGAGGCACGAACTGGCAAGCCGATGAGAAAGGGCGAGTCAACGCCACCGCGGCAACCCGCACAAGGGAAAGGCCATGCACATTCCGGCCCGATTGTTGAGGATGATCCCGACCGCGGCCGTTGGGGCAGCCGCGTTTACCCTGACGACCCAGACGGCGTCGGCGTTCTTCCCCCCGATAACCGGACCAGGTACGGGCGGACCGGTGACGGTCAGTCCGCCGCCGCCGCCAGGTGTAGCCGCCCAGCACGGACAGACCGATCAGCCCGGTCACGATCGTGGCAGGCTCGGGGACCGTCTGCGGCTGGGTCGGCGGACACTCGGGGTGCGCGTGATCGCAGCACTCCCCCTCGG
>DATLIF010000274.1:0-8431 GCA_035539575.1 Fimbriiglobus sp.
GTATCTTCCTTGCCCCGGTGCCCGGCGGTGGTGCTGTGACTGCCCGGCCGCCAGCGAGCGGGCCGTGGCGGGTTCACCGGGTCATCCCTGGCAGCCCGGCCGCGAAGGCCGGGTTGCGGCCGGGGGACCGGATTACCCACCTGGACGGGGAATCGATCACGTCGGGCAGTAACCCCGCCCTCTTCCGCCGACTGGCGTCGGTCAGTGTTCCCTTTCTCAGAGAGCAAGGGGAGACGGTAGACGCGGCGAAGCCGGTCACTATCCGTGTGGAGCGCGATGGAGTTGACGCGCCGATCGAGTTCAAGCTGTTCAGGTCCGGCTACATACCGGAGTCCGTGTTCGGCGTGACAAGACGGTCGGACGGCAGCTGGGACTGGATGCTCGACCGGGAAGCCGGCATCGGCTACGTCCGGCTCGGAGCAGTCGAAGCGGACGCCGCCTCATCGGCGGTCGCGTTCGCCCGCGCGATTGACGAACTGGGTCGGGATGGAGCAAGGGCATTGATCCTCGATTTGCGGTGGTCCCCGGGCGGATACGTGACCCCGACCGTGCAGATCGTCGGCGCATTCCTGCCACCCGGAAGAACGATAGCGACTCTCCGGGGCCGGGCCGGCGAGCAACCGACACCAGGCGGGTACTACGCCGAACCGTTGCCGGGGGCCGCGAGGTGGAACATGCTGCCACTGGCGGTGCTGGTCAACGGTGAGACGATCGGCGGCGGGGAGATGATTGCTGCCGCCTTGCAAGACCACGGTCGCGCGGTCGTGATCGGCCAGCGCACCTATGGCAAGGCGAACATCATGAACCTGATCGATACACCCCTAAACGGGATCGGCTACCGCGTGTCGAAATACCACTGCCTCCGCCCGAACGGCAAGAGCCGCCACCGGTATCCCGACAGCAAACCGACCGACGAGTGGGGCGTCCGCCCCGACAAGGGGTTCACGGTGCCATTGACGCCGGATGTTTCCGCAAAGCTGCGTGCAGAGGCCGAACGGCACGCGATCCGCCCGTCCGGTGAGACGGCATCCGTCGCGTTCGACGACCCGCTGGCCGACCCGCAGCGCATGGTCGCGGTGCGGCTCCTGAAGGAGAAGCTCAAGACCACCGAACAAGAGAAGGATGAACCGACGAAATAAGGACCGACGATCGTGCTGAACGGTCAGTCTTGTCGGATAGGTCGGGTCATCGAAGCCTACCCGGCAAGACCGAGCCGCAACGGGCGGCAGTCAGCCTGGTCGGTTTGCCAGCCCTTGCCACGGTGTGCCGACCTGCCCGATTCGGAGGATGCTTCGCGTCCCACACAAGGGGCAGGCAACCACCAGGGGCGTCAGAATCCCCAGTGCCCGGGGGCCAGGACCACGCGGCTGGGGTCGCTCTGCCTCGGGGAACAGTGTTGCGGCTCGGTACTTCAACCACCGCCGGATTTCGTCAGCCACACGGCCTGAGACACGGGACGACAGGGCCAGCCGGTGTGGCCCGTATCGAAACTGCCACCCGCTGGACACTCGGGCCAGCTCGACGGGCGCGTCCGGGTCGGCGACGACAAACCCGGCCACCACCACGCCGCGGACAGTGACAAGGACCGGGCCGAGGTCAGACTCGGCTGCGTCGCCAACTCTCACTCGCAGTAGCGTGTCCGGGAACTCACCGAAAATGCGCCGCCCTGCCGACGGTGTCTCTCGGGCCAACTCAAACGCCGTCGCCGCGTCCCCGAGTGCCGCCCAGGGCCGGCTGTTCCGACCGCGCCAGACGGCATGCTGCAATGCCAGGTGGTCGGGCCGGGCAGACAGCACGACACGACGGAACCACGGGCAGAACCGTGCAACTGTGACCAGGTCCGCCGGTGACAACCCGTTCTCGAACGCTGCCCCGACGACCAGCACACCGAGCCGTTCCGCGTCGCCCGGAGCCAGCACATCGGACGACATCAGTATTTCGGCAGCCGCCTCGGCGTAGGCCGGACCGAGTTCGCCGCGCAGGAACGGGTCGAACACCCCGACCAGCCCGGCCACGCGCTCCCGGCCGATCCGCCCCTGGTCGAGTACCTCCAGCACCCGCGCGGCCGCGAGAAGTTGCTGGTAAACCGCACCCTTGTCAGCCAGGACCGCGGCGTGTTGCACCAGTTCGAACACCACGCCGCCGCGGGCGGCCGGATCACCGGAGCTGAGAGTGGCGCGGGCGAGCCTGGTCAGAAAGCGGGCCGCAGGCTGGGTCCGGCCGACCACGGGGGCTAGCCTCGACCAGGCCAGATCCACGGCACGCTCGGTCCGGTCCACAGGCGGTCGGCGGGTGAGCCGGACCGCGAGATAAACGAGCCACCCGACCAGGCCAAGCCAGACACCAACCCAGTCCGGACTGGCCAGTCGCGCGGGGACCAGGGCCACCGCCACCGCAGTCAGAAGCAAGATCGGCAGAGCGGCGAGGACCGCTGCCTGCCGGGGTGACCGGCGGGACCCCTCGTCCGGTTCGCGGGCCGGGTTGGCGCCCGGGACCTGGACGGTCACCGTCCGCCCAGCCGGAACGTCCTCGACAGCCACCGAGTACCCTTCCGCGGAGACGCGGCCGTCCGAAACGTTCGCAGGTGGTGGAAGTGGTGGGACCGGGTCTGACACCGCGGAAAGGCAGACCGGGCACAACCCCGCCCCTTCTTCTGACGCCAGTTCGAGGAGACGGTCGGTCTGCGTTGGATCGGAGGCCCCACGGGCGGCCAGGGCCTGAAGCACCTGCCGGGGATCGGAGTCCGGGAAGTACTGGGAGGCGAGCAGGAACGAGTGGTCGATGCCGTCGGCCTCACCGGACGCGGCAGCGGTGGTGATTGCGGCGTCGAGCAACGTCCGTGGGTCTCGCGCCTGTCCGTGCTGGTACGCCAGCCGGTGTTGATGCCAGAGGTGGGGGATCAACTCCCGTCGGGTCAAGCGAGCCGGGCACCGCGGGCACCGCAACCTGACCCGACCCTCCGCGACCGCGACCATTGCGTCAAGGACCTCGCACCGCTCGATCCGACTCTGGAGTTGATACATCCGCTCCAGCGCCCGGGATCGCGAGAGACCAGCGGTCACGGCCCGGACGACAGCCCCGACCGCACGCGGCTCGTCCGGGACCGTGGCCAGCAGTACCGCCCCCGCGGTGAGCCGGACTGGTGCCGGGACTGTGCGGTCGGCCAGCACTGGCAACGCGGCCCGGACGAGATCCGCTGGGAGTTTACCAGGAAGCCGGCTGACATATTCGAGGGCCAGACGCGGCCCGTCCGGACCGGCCATTGACAGGATGCGGACGATCGGCAACGCGATCGTCGCGCCGGCACGGGTCAGCCTCAGAATGCCGCGGTGCTGGGCGGTCCGGTCGTCGGTCGCGGTGATCTGACGCACCAGGTCTGCGACCGCGGGCGGGACAGCAGAACTCTCCTCGGGGGGTGGCATCGGTGTGGATTCCGACAGCAGGCCGGTTTAACGGGGGCCGGGTTGCGGTCCGGCCTTCGCAGTCAATTCCAGGTAGTGGTCCAGTGCCTCCGCCGTCAGCGGTGCGGCCTGCGGCTGGGTCCGAAGCACCGCTGCGAACTGCTTGACAGTTTTCTCGGCGGCATTCTTGTACTGCTCGTCCTTTGTCTTGGCGAACAGGCGGACGAGGTTCCGCGCCGCCATGCCGTTGCCCGACGGCAGCGCTCCGTCGTAGTGGTCCTTCCCACGTGCGAACAGCTTCTCGCCGTCGTGGGCGGTCATGTAGAAGCCACCGCGGTCGGCGTCGCCGTGCCACTTGAGCATGAGTGAGGTAAGCGCTTTCGCCTCGTCAAGCCATTTCGCCTGGCCGGTGGCGTCGTGGAGGTTCAGGAAACCATGGACCAGGAACGCGTAATCTTCCAGGAACGCCGGTCCCCGCGACTCCGGCTTCCCGCCTGGCTTCGCCGCAAACACGCGCATCAGCCGTCCGTCCTTCGCCCGCATCGTCGTCAGCAGGAAGTTCGCCGCCTTCTCCGCAGCCGAGACGTAGCCCGTCTCCTTCAGCACCTCTCCCACACGGGCATACGCGGCGATCATCTGACCGTTCCAGCCGGTCAGGACCTTCGTGTCGAGGAACGGCCGCTCTCGCTTCGACCGCACTGCGAGCAGCTTTTCCCGCAACGGCTTGAGACGGGCGAGGGTCGCCTCGTCGGCGACGGGCGTCGAAAGCCGTAGAATCTGATACTTCTCTTCAAAGTTCGGCTGGTCGGCGGAATAGACTGTCTTGAATCGCCGAACATTTTCACCACTACCCAGTACGTCGTCGATCTCCTTCGCCGTCCAGACGTAGAACTTCCCTTCCTCGCCCTCGCTGTCGGCATCCAGTGCCGAGTAGAACGCCCCTTCCGGTGACGTCAACTCCCGGGCGACGAACCCCAGTGTATCGGCGATTACTCGCCTGTAGGCCGGTTTCGGGTCGGCACGGTACGCGTCGGCGTACAGCTCGACGAGCTGGGCGTTATCGTAGAGCATCTTCTCGAAGTGCGGCACGGTCCATGTTCGCTCGGTGCTGTACCGATGGAACCCGCCGCCGAGGTGGTCGTAGAGGCCGCCAGACGCCATTTGCTCCAGGGTCAGCGTCACCTGTTTCGCAACCTTCTCATACTCCGGACGCGACGACACTCGCAACAGCAGCGCCAGGGCGGACGCCCGCGGGAATTTCGCCCCCTTGAACTCCCGTGCCCGCGACCCGAAACCGCCGTGGATCGGGTCCAACTCCAGCGCGGCCGCGGCGTCGCTCACCAGTTCGCGGTCGAGCTTGATGATGGGAATGAGCCGGTTGTTCCGTTCCAGCGACTCGGCCGTCCGCTCAGCGACTGTGTCGGCCTGCGCCAGAAGTTCCTTGCGCTTTTCCTTGTCCAGATCAATGACCTTCTTCAGCACCGACTTGAATCCGGGGATCGTCTCGCCGTCCACCTCCCGGTCCTCTGGCGGCCAGTATGTGCCGCCGAAGATCGGCTTGCCATCAGGAGTCAGGAACATCGATAGCGGCCACCCGCCGCCGTCGCCGGCGACCTGCATGGCGGTCATGTAGACCTCGTCCACGTCCGGTCGCTCCTCCCGGTCCACCTTGATGCAAACGAAGTGCTTGTTGAGCACGTCCGCCACCGCCGGGCTGGCGAACGACTCCCGCTCCATGACGTGACACCAGTGGCAAGAGCTATAGCCGATCGAAAGGAAGACCAGCTTCCCCTCCTTCTTGGCCCGGGCGAACGCCTCCGGGCCCCACGGATACCAGTCAACCGGGTTGTGCGCGTGTTGTCGCAGGTATGGGCTCACCTCACCGGCGAGTCGGTTCTGCTTCCCCCTGGGCGGGTCCGCGGCAGACACCGCGAGAGGAGCGACGAGCAAGAGGAGGAGCGCACGCATCGGAGCGGCCTGGTCGAGTAGGGAGAGTCTTCGTTTCCTGCTCCTGGTGTAGAACGGTGGGCCTCGAAGACTCGACCCACCCTACAAGACCTGCGGCCGAAGGGTCAACCGCCCACCGGCACCACCACACCCATGAACCAGTCCGGAGTCACCAGCCAGCCGAGGCGGCCCGTTCCCTTCTCAACGTCACCGTCGAACTCGATAAGCGCTGCCGCCCCCTTATCCAGTTCTATTGCCGCGTCGCCAGCCCCGAGCAGCCAGCCGGCGTAGGCACTCAGGTCCGGGTTGTGCCCGACCAGAATGACTGTTCCGGCTCCCAGGTCTGCGATCAGCTTCGCCAGTCGTTTCGGCCTGAGTTCATCGACAGCCAGGTAATCACACAGGATCGGCTCCTTCTCCGGCCCCGGCAACAGTGGCAGTAGCGGATCAGCCGTCTCTCGCGCCCGAACGAGCGGACTGGTCACGACCGCGCCTGGTTGGACCCCGTGCGCCTGAAACGCAAGAGCCAGCTTACGGGCCTGCTCCCGGCCGTGCTCGGTCAGCGGCCGGTCGGAATCTTTCGCCACGCCGTTCTCGCCCTTCGCCACCGCCTCGGCGTGGCGGACCAGAATCAGTTTCATCGGTCGAGCCCTCCAACTCCTGGATATCCGCACCGGGTACACTGTTTCTACACCCGCCCGGCCTTCCGAGGGGGCGGCGAAACTCCTACGATAGCCAGATAACACGCTCACCGGCCAACGAAATCCGGGGACGCCGGCCCCGTGCCCGCTCCAGAAACACATGAAGCGAAATGACATCCGCAACGTCGCCGTGATCGCGCACGTTGACCACGGCAAGACGACGCTGGTAGACCAGATGCTCCGCCAGTCCGGGCTGTTCCGTTCCGAGGAACTCGACAAGCTCACCGGCGGCCAGCACGGCCTTATCATGGACTCCGACGACCAGGAGCGCGAGCGCGGCATCACCATCCTGGCCAAGAACTGCGCGATCCGCCTGGACGACACCAAGATCAACTTGATCGACACCCCCGGCCACGCCGACTTCGGCGGCGAGGTCGAGCGCATCCTGCGGATGGCCGACGGCGCGTTCCTGCTCGTGGACGCCGCCGAGGGGCCGCTGCCGCAGACTCGCTTCGTGCTCCGCAAGGCGTTCGCTGTCGGTCTCAAGCCGATCGTAATCATCAACAAGATCGACCGCCCGGACGCCCGCATCGGCGACGTGCTCTCGCACGTCTTCGACCTGTTCATCGAGCTGGGCGCGACCGACGAACAGGCCAATTTCCCGGTCATCTACGCCTCCGGCCGCAAAGGCGTGGCGACCACGGACCTCGCCGTCGAGCCGAAAGATCTGCGGCCCCTGTTCGACGCGATCATGACGCACGTCCCGGCCCCGGACGTGAACCCGGACGGGCCGCTGCAGATGCAGGTGATGGCCCTCCAGTACAGCGAGTTCGTTGGCAAGATTGCCGTCGGGCGGGTCTTCTCCGGCCGGATCAAGAAGAATCAGAAGGTGACGGTGGTCACCCAGAAGGACGGGTCCACCTTCCCGGACACCGTCGTGCAGGTGATGGAGTTCGACCGGCTCGGCCGCAAGGAATCCGAGGAGGTCCTGGCCGGAGACGTCTGCTCGGTCGTCGGGATCGACGACGCCGAGATCGGCGACACCATCTGCGAGTTCGACAGGCCGCTGCCCCTGCCCCCGCTGACCATCGACGAGCCGACCCTCGACATGGTCTTCCGGGTGAACGACTCGCCGTTCGCCGGCCAGGAGGGCAAGCCGCTGACCAGCCGCGAGCTGCGCGACCGACTGGAGAAGGAGTTACACCACAACGTCGCCCTGCGGGTCAAGCCGGGCGACCGGGAGAGCGAGTTCGTCGTCTCCGGCCGCGGCATGCTTCACCTCGGCGTGCTGATCGAGACGATGCGGCGTGAGGGGTCGGAACTGGCCGTCGGCAAGCCGCGGGTGATCGTCAAGGAGATCGACGGGCACAAGAGCGAGCCGTTCGAGTACCTGGTGGTCGAGGCCCCCAACGAGCACTCGAACGCCGTCATGCGGCTGGTGCTGGAGCGGCAGGGCGAGTGCCAGAAGATGGAGAACCTTGGCAGCTCGACCCACATGGAGTTCTACATCCCCGCACGGGGGCTGATCGGCCTGCGAACGCGGATGTTGACCGCGACGCAAGGAACGGCGATCATGCACCACAACTTCCACGAGTACCGGCCGCTGAAGGCGAACGTACCGGGCCGGCCGAACGGCGTGATGATCAGCACCGAGACGGCCAAGGCAACCGCGTATGCGATCGAGGGGCTTCAGGAGCGTGGGTCGCTGTTCGTCGCCCCGATGGAAACGGTGTACGAGGGCCAGGTGGTCGGCGAGAACAGCCGAGACAACGACCTGGGCGTGAACGTGACCCGGGAGAAGAAGCTCACCAACATGCGGTCGGCTGGTGCGGACAAGAACGTCCCGCTCAAGGCGCCGGTGAAGTTGTCCCTGGAGATGGCGCTGGAGTACATCGAAGACGATGAACTGGTCGAGGTGACGCCCGAGACGTTCCGGATGCGGAAGATCTTCCTCAAGGAGAGCGACCGCAAACGGCTCGAACGGCAGAAGGTGTGACGCTGCAGCGGTCTGAGACGGCGGGGAGGGGTCGCAAGGTTTTTCGTTCTCCATCCCGACCGCAGGACTGGCGGACTTGGCCGAACGCGGTGTCCTTTCGGATTTCTAATCTGTGGGCCTGGCATCAAAAGGTGCGTAGCACCAGCTCGTGAGGACCGGCCATGTCCCTGCCCGCGGCCCGGATCACCGACATGCACGTCTGCCCGATGTGGACGGGCGTCGTGCCCCACGTGGGCGGGCCGATCCTGCCGCCCGCCTGTATCACCGTCCTGACGGTGGGCCTGCCCGCTGCCCGGCTCGGCGACATGGCGGTCTGCGCTGGTGGCCCGGACGTGATCGCGTTCGGCTCCCCAACCGTTCTGATCGGCGGCATGCCCGCCGCCCGGATGACGGACATCACCGCGCACGGCGGCGTGATCGTCATGGGCGCGCCGACGGTGCTCATC
>DATLIF010000275.1:0-10420 GCA_035539575.1 Fimbriiglobus sp.
GCTCTTGATCGCGGACTCGAACTCCGCGCGGAACTTGCGGATCGCGGTCTTCACGGGCCACCCCGCGCCGTCCGCCAGCCCGCAAATGGTCGTCCCCGGCATGATCCCGATCCGGTCCGCGACGTCCACCAGAATGTCCAGGTCTTCCTTCCGACCCTTCCCGCGGCGCAGGCGGTCCACGATCTTCAGCATCCAGCCGGTGCCCTCGCGGCAGGGCGTACACTGCCCGCACGACTCGTGGCTGAAGAACTGGCAGACGTTGTGGAGCACGTCCACCATGCTGGTCTGGTCGTCGATGACCGTGACCGCCGCGGTGCCGAGACCCAAACACTGCACGCGGCCGGGGCCGTTGAAGTCGAGCGGGATGTCGTACTCGGTCTTGCCGTCCTCGCCCTTCAAGGGCGCGTTGCAATCAACGAAGCCCATCGACAGGCCGCCGGGGTTCACGGCCTTTGCCTTGCGCCCCTTCCACACCCCGCCGCCGTGTTTCTCGACGAGGTCGCGGATGGTGATGCCCATCGGCACTTCGACGCAAATCGGCTTCTCGACGTGGCCCGCGAGGGTGTAGAGCTTCGGGCCGAAGCTGCCGGCGTCACGCGGGTTCTTCGGGTCGGGCGGCACGCCGAGCGACTTGAACCAGTCGATGCCGCGCCGCATGATCTGCGTCACGCACGCGAGCGTCTCGACGTTGTTCACGATCGTCGGCTTGCGGAACGCGCCCTCGATCGCGGGGAAGGGCGGCTTGATCCGCGGCCACGCACGCTTGCCCTCCAGGCTCTCGATCAGGCCGGTTTCCTCGCCGCAGATGTACGCGCCCGCGCCGCGATGAACCACAACATCCAGGTCGAAGCCACTTCCTTTGATGTTCTTGCCGAGCAACCCCGCGGCGTAGAGTTCGTCCACCGCGCCCTGCACCGCGCGGTACGCGTCGCCGTACTCGTAGCGGATGTAGAAGAACGCCTTCTGGGCCCGGATCGCGTAGCACGCGAGCGCGACGCCCTCCAGCACCTGGTGAGGGTCCTTCTCCATCAGGATGCGGTTGTTGTACGTGCAGGGTTCGGACTCATCCGCGTTCACGCACAGGTAGATCGGCCCCGGGTGGTCCTTCGGGAGGAAGGTCCACTTCAGGCCGCAGGGGAACCCCGCGCCGCCGCGACCGCGGAGGCCCGAGTCCTTCACCTGCGCGACGACGTCCGCGGGCTTCTTGTCCTTGAGCGCCTGCTCGAAGGTCGCGTAGCCGCCGTCGGCGCGGTAGCCCTCCAGCCGGTGGCTGTCCGGCTTCTCGACGCGGGCCAGGAGTACGGGCTCGAAGCTCATTGCGCTCTCGTAGGTCCGGCTGTGCCGGACGTCTTCGGGGTGTGTCCGGCACAGCCGGACCTACAAACCCGCGAACAACTGGTCCGCCTTCTCCGGCGTCACGTCCATCACGTGCTCGTCGTTGAGCAGCACCGCCGGGGCGCCGTCGCAGGCCCCGATGCACTCGGCGAACTCCAGCGTGATCTTGCCGTCCGCGGTCCGCTCGCCGCAGCGGACGCCGAGCTTCGCTTCGCAGTGGTCGATCAGCTCGTACGCCCCGCGGAGCATGCACGCCAGCCCGCGGCAGACCCACACGCGCTTCTCGCCGAGCCGGTCCTTCTCCGTCTCCTTGAAGAACTGGTAGAAGGTCATGGTGTCCTGCACCTCGGCCGGGTGCAGGTCCAGCAACTCCGCGATCTCGACGATGGCCTCTGACGAGACGTGACGCAGTTCGTCGTGGACAAGGTGCAGCGCCGGCAGCGTCACCGCCTGCTTGCGGGGATACCGGGGCAGGTACGCCTTGATCTTGTTCTTCAGGTCTTCGGTCAGGACGCTCATCGGTCCAGCTCCGCCGCGATGATGTTCAGGCTGCCCAGGATCGCCGGCACGTCGGAGATCTGGTGCCCCTCGGCCATGTGCGGGAAGACGGCGAAGTGGATGAACGACGGCGGCCGCGTCCGCGCCCGCCACGCCTTGCCGCTGCCGTCCGCCACGACGTAGAAGCCCAGCTCGCCGTTGGGCGCTTCGGTCGCGGCGTACACTTCTTCCACTGGTGTCTCCCAGCGACGGTTCCACATGAACAGCTCGAAGTGCTGGATCAGCCCCTCGATGCTGCGGTAGGTGGACGCCTTGTCCGGGATCGTCACCTTGCCCTCGACGTCCACGTTCACCGGCCCGGCCGGCAAGTTCTCGACCGCGGCCTTGATGATGTTGACGGACTCGATCATCTCTTCCATGCGGACGAGGTACCGGGCCAGGCAGTCGCCGCCGGTCGCGCAGACCACCTTGAACGAGCCTTGCAGCTCCGGGTACGCCAGGTACGGCTCGTCCTTCCGTAGGTCGCGGACCACGCCGGACGCCCGCGCGACCGGGCCGGAGCAACTCATGTTGATGGCGTCCTCCTTCGAGAGGACGCCGACGCCCCGGGTGCGGTCCAGGAAGATCTTGTTGCGGTTCAGGAGCCGCACCACGTCGCCGTGCGCCTGCGGGAATGTCTTCACGAAGTCGCGGACCTGCTCGACCACCGTATCGGTGATGTCGTTCATCAGCCCGCCAACCCGGCTGTAGCTGGGGTGGAAGCGCTGGCCCGAGGACGACTCGAAGATGTTGTAGATCTTCTCCCGCGCGTTGAAGGCGTACAGGAACGCGGTCAGCCCGCCGAGGTCCAGGGCCGCCGCCCCGACGCACAGCAGGTGGTCGCTGATCCGGGCCAACTCCGCGAGGATCACCCGCAGGTACTTGCACCGCGGCGTCAACTCGATGCCGATCAGCTTCTCGACCGCCGCGTGCCAGCTCACCTCGTTGGCGAACGGTGAGATGTAGTTCATCCGGTCAACGATCGTCACATACTGGTTGAAGTCGAGGTCTTCGCCCAGCTTCTCGAACCCGGAGTGCAGGTAGCCGATGTCCGGGACGGCCTTGACGATCCGCTCGCCGTCGAGGGTGAGGATCAGCCGCAGGGTGGTGTGCGTCGCCGGGTGCTGCGGGCCGAAGTTCAGGGTGTAAAGGAACTCCTGATCGGCGGCGGCCTCGTCGGCGTACGGCGCGGTTTCCAGTGGCATAACAAACCCTCAAACCGATTCACCGCGGAGGGCGCGGATGGCGCAGAGAAAAAGACAGAGTTGAAACCTGTCTTCAAACCATGTCTCTGTCTTTTCTCTGCGCCCTCCGCGCCCTCTGCGGTGAATCCACTTCAGCTTTCCGCCCGCGTCACCGTGGGGAAGTTGTGCCGTTCGCCGTGGCCGCGGAGCGGGTAGTCCTTCCGCAGCGGGTAGTCGGTGAACTCGGCCGGCATCAGGATGCGGCGCAGGTCCGGGTGGCCGGCGAACCGCACCCCGTACATGTCGTAGACTTCGCGCTCCATCCAGTCGGCCCCCTTCCAGAGCGCGACGGCCGAAGGCAGCTCCGGGTCCGGGTCGTTGGCGTGGGCCTTCACGTACAGCCGTTCGCCGGTGGCCATGTTCACCAGTGCGTACACCACGGCGTAGCGGTCGGTCGCACCCGGGTAGCCGAGGTAGTCGATCCCGGCGACGTCCGAGAGGAAGTCGAACCCGCACTCCTCCTTGAGGCACTTCAGGAGCGGGTAGAGGACGTCCGCGGCCCTGTCGGCGGCGACGAGGACGCGCCTGTTGTCGCGGAACTCGCCCGTCGTGTAGGCGCCGGCGAATCGCTCGTTGAGCCGGTCGAGGTATGCGGGCATCGGCGCCTCAGTTCAGTGGCAACCGGAACCGCGTCCCGGTGGTGTAGTCGCCCGGCGCCACGACCAGTTCCTTCGGGTCCAGCTCCGACACCAGCGGCACCGGCCCCTCGTAGGCGGTTCGGTCGGCGAACTCGCGGGCGTCGATGGTGCCGGTTCGCTGCACCTTCTCTTGCAGGTCCAGCACCGCCCGGATGAGTTGCTCCGGCCGCGGCGGACAGCCGGGCACGTACACGTCCACCGGCAGGAACCGGTCGATGCCCTGGACCGTGCAGTAGGTGTCGAACACCCCACCCGAGGAGGCACACGCGCCCATGCTGATGCACCACTTCGGCTCGGACATCTGCTGCCAGATCCGCTGCATCACCGGGACCATCTTCATGACCACCCGGCCGGCAACGATCATCACGTCGCACTGCCGCGGGCTGAACCGCATTGCCTCGCTACCGAACCGCGAGATGTCGTAGCGGCTACTGGCCGTCGCCATCAACTCGATGCCGCAGCACGCCGTGGCGAACGGCATCGGCCAGAGGCTATGCTTGCGGACCTGGTTGGCCAGCCAGTCCAGCGGCGCGATCATGAAGTCCGGGACGAGACTGTTCAGCGCCACGAGAACACCCCCTTCCGCCAAGCGTAGACGTAGGCGATGGCCAGGGTGGCAAGGAACACCAGGATTTCCACGAACACGATCAGTCCGAACGTCTGCCGCCAGGCCGGGTTGCCCCCCTCGCCGTAGGCGGCTACCGCCCACGGGTAGAGGAACAGGAGTTCCACGTCGAAGACCAGGAACAGGATGGCGATCAGGTAGAACTTCACGTCGAACTGCATCCGGGCCGACCCGACCGGGTCCATGCCGGACTCGTAGGGCATCTGCTTGACCCGGGTGGGCTTGCGCGGCTTCAGGAACGGCACGTGCGACGCCCCAACAATGGCGACTGCCATCCCGACCACGACCGCCGCGTAGATCAGCACCGGGTAGTAGGCGGCGAGATCGAACGCGGGTTCCAGCCCGGCGGGTGTCGGGACGGGTACGGGAGTCGTCATCGCACCTCCGTTCCGTTCATCGACAGGGCTTGTGAAAAACTTCACAAGGCGGGGCAAAAACAAACCTCGACGTTCGTCGAGGTTCGGCCGTCCTGTCCGGGGTAATGTACCGACGCAGGGGGCACCGTCAAGAAACCTTGGGACCGTCCGTCCCGTCTCCTTATCGTTGGCCCCGCTCCGACCGGCCCCTTACACTACTCGTGCCTGCCCCGGCCGCCTCGATCGCGGAGGACCCCATGCCCCGGACCCTCCTAATTGCGCTCGCCGTCATGTGCATTGTTGCCGACTCCGACGCCCAGACGGCCTACCGCAAGCCGCCGAAGGCCGTTGCCGACATCCTCGACGCCCCGCCGACCCCGGCCGTCTCGCTCAGCCCGGACCGGCAGACCGTTGCGCTGGTCACCAGCAGCCGCTACCCGGGCATCGCGGACCTGGCCGAGCCGATGCTGCGGCTGGCCGGGCTGCGCATCAGCCCGAAGACCAACGGCCCGGCCCGCGCCCCGCGCGTCACGGCCATCGCGCTGATGCCGGTCGAAGGTGGCGAGCAGCGGGCGATCAAGCTGCCCGAAGGCGGCAAGTCGTCCGGCCCGATCTGGTCGCCCGACGGCAAGCGGTTCGCCGTCACGAACACGACGCCAGCGGGCATCGACCTGTGGGTCGGCGACGTGGCGACGGTGGAGTTGAAAAAGGTCGAGGGCGTGACGCTCAACGCCACGATCGGCGACGAGGTTCGGTGGCTGCCGGACTCGAAGACGCTGCTGGTGCAACTCATCCCGGCGGGTCGCGGACCGGCACCCGTTGCACCGGAAGCGCCGCCCGGCCCGACCATTCAGGAGGCCAGCGGCAAGGCGGCCCCGGTCCGCACTTACCAGGACCTGCTCAAGAACGCCCACGACGAGAACCTGTTCGACCACTACGCCACCTCGCAGTTGGCGACGGTGGACGCCGGGTCGGGAAAGGTTGTTCCGATCGGCCAGCCGGGCGTCGTCCTCGGGTCCGAGCCGTCGCCGGACGGCAAGCTCCTACTCGTGACGCGGGTCCAGCGGCCGTACTCGTACCTGTACCCGGTGTTCTCGTTCCCCCGGGTCGTCGAAGTCTGGGACCTGACCGGGAAGGTGGTCCACACCGTCGCCGAACTTCCGTTGCAGGACCGGGTGCCGATCGAGGGTGTCCCGACCGGGCCGCGGGCGGTGCAGTGGGTGCCGAATAAGCCGGCAACACTCGTCTGGACGGAAGCCCTCGACGACGGCGACCCGAAGAAGAAGGTGTCGCAACGCGACCAGCTCTTTACTCACGACGCGCCGTTCTCCGACAAACCAAGGCAGGCCGGCAAGGTGGAACACCGCTTCGCCGGGCTGAGTTTCTTCGAGGACGGGGACGCGGTCCTGCTCCGCGACTACGACCGCGACCGCCGCTGGGGCCGGACGATCCTCGTGAACCTCGCCGAGCCGGAGTCCGGGCGGAAGGTGGTCTTCGACCGCTCCATCCAGGATCGGTACAACGACCCCGGCACGCCGGTGTCGAAGCCTCTGCCCAACGGCCAGCGTGTCCTCCGCACCACCCCCGACGGCCGATTGTTCCTGTCCGGCGGCGGGGCTTCCCCGAAGGGGGAGTTCCCGTTCCTTGACCTGTTCGATCTGAAAACCGGGAAGAAGAATCGCCTCTTCCAGTGCGGCGACAAGGAGTATGCGTCTGTTGCTGCAGTATTGGAGGACGACGGCTCGAAGGTGCTCGTTCGCAGGGAGACGCCGGCCGACCCGCCGAACTACTACCTGCGGACGAACGGCGAGGAGAAGCAGCTCACGAAGTTCCCCGACCCGTTCCCGGAGCTGCGCCAGGTCAAGCAGCAACTGGTCACGACGAAGCGGCCGGACGGGGTGACGATCTCGTTCACCCTGTACCTGCCGCCGGGATACGAGAACGGCAAGAAGCTGCCGACCGTGTTCTGGGCGTACCCGCGGGAGTTCAACACCGCCGACACGGCCGGGCAGGTGAGCGGTACGCCGAACCAGTTCGTGACCGCGGCCGGCACCTCGCACCTGTTCTTCCTGACCCAGGGCTACGCGGTCATGGATGAGGTGACGATCCCCATCGTCGGCGCACCAGAGAAGGCCAACGACACCTACGTCGAGCAACTGGTGTCCAGTGCGAAGGCCGCCATCGACAAGGCCGCGGAACTCGGGCCGATCGACACGGATCGGATCGGGGTGATGGGCCACAGCTACGGGGCGTTCATGACGGGGAACCTGCTGGCGCACTCGGACCTGTTCCGGGCCGGGGTCGCCCGCAGCGGGGCGTACAACCGGACGCTAACCCCGTTCGGGTTCCAGAACGAGCGGCGGACATTCTGGGAGGCGCCGGACGTGTACGCGAAGATGTCGCCGTTCAACAATGCCCACAAGATCGACGAGCCGCTGCTCTTGATCCACGGGGAGGCGGACAACAACGCCGGGACGTTCCCGGTGCAGTCGGAGCGGATGTACCAGTCGGTCCGCGGCAACGGCGGGACGGTACGGCTGGTGATGCTGCCACACGAGTCGCACGGGTACGCGGCCCGGGAGTCGGTGGAGCACGTCCTGGCCGAGATGATCGGCTGGTTCGACAAGTACGTGAAGGGCGCCGGCCCGCGGACGCCCAAAGGGACCGGTGAGAAATGACGCCGACCGTGCGGACCGGGCTGGACGTCCTGCGGGCGCAGGGCTTCGCGCCGCTGAAGGGCAAGCGGGTCGGGCTGGTCACACACCCGGCCGCGGTCGCCGCCAACGGCGACGGGCGGCTGTACCACACCGCCGTCGAGTTGATCGCGTCCGCGCCGGACGTCCAACTGGCCGTGTTGTTCGGTCCCGAACACGGGCTGACCGGGGAGGCCCAGGATCTGCAAGGCGTCGCCAGCGGGCATCACGACCCCGGCACGCCGGTTCCGGTCCACAGCCTCTACGGCGACACGTTCGACAGCCTGACGCCGTCTGCGGAGCAACTCCGCGGGCTGGACGTGCTGGTGATCGACCTTCAAGACGTGGGGGCGCGGTACTACACGTTCCACGCGACCATGCTCTACTGCATGGAGGCGGCCGCGTCGATCGGCCTGCCAGTGGTGGTGCTCGACCGGCCCAACCCGATCGCCTACCTTGGCGTCGAGGGGCCGACCGTCCGCCCCGGGTACGAGAGCTTCGTCGGCCCGCACTCGCTGGCGACCGCACACGGGATGACGATTGGCGAACTCGCCATGCTGTACAAGGCCGAGCGGGTGCCGGACGTGAACCTGACGGTGGTTCCCTGCGAGGGGTGGAAGCGGTCCACGGTGCCGGACGGGTTCCCAGTGCCGTGGGTGCCGCCGTCGCCGAACATGTCGGGGCCGGCGACCGCCGTCATTTACCCCGGGATGTGCCTGATCGAGGGGACTAACCTCAGCGAGGGCCGCGGCACCACCCGGCCGTTCGAGTACGTCGGGGCGCCGGGCGTCTCTCCGCGGAAGCTGGCCGACCGGCTGCACGGCGAGCGGCTGCCGGGCGTGGAGTTCCTGCCGGCGTACTTCCGCCCGACCTTCCAGAAGCACGCCGGGCACACCTGCGGTGGGGTATTCATCGTCGCCTCGGCCGACCCGGCGTTCCGCCCGGTGCGGACCGGGCTGGCGGTCCTGATGACACTCCGCGACCTGCTCGGAGAGTCGTTCGGCTGGCGGACGGAAACTTACGAATTCGTCTCACACATCCCGGCCATCGACCTGCTTTTCGGTAGCGACCGCGAAAGGAAGGCGATCGAGGCCGGTAAGCCCTGGCAAGACGTCGCCGCCGCCTGGGAGGCCGAGGAGCGAGCCTTCGCCGAGCGGCGTAAGCCATACCTGCTTTATCCCGACTAGCCCGGCGAACGGCCGGCGTCAGCCGGCTGGTGGGATCCGCCAGCCGGCTGTGAACCCCACCAGCCGGCTGACGCCGGCCGTTCGCCAGACACGCATGACTCAACTCTCCCCGCTCGACCTCGCCATCGTAGGCGTCTATATCGCCGGCATGACCCTGATGGGGGTCTGGTTCACCCGCAAACAGAAGGACCTGCGCACCTACTTCGTCGGCGGGCGGAACGTCGGCTGGTTCATGGTGCTGATGTCCATCGTTGCCACCGAGACCAGCGCCGTCACATTCCTCAGCGTCCCCGGGCTGGCGTACAACCCGAAGGGCGGGAACATGACGTTCCTCCAGCTCGCCCTCGGGTACATCGTCGGCCGGTGCGTGGTCTCCTGGCTGCTCCTGCCGCTGTACATGCGGGGCGATCTGTTCTCCGCCTACCAGATCCTCCGGGAGCGATTCAGCCCGGCGGTGCAGCGGGTCGCGTCGGGTCTCTTCCTGGTCACCCGGACGGTGGCCGACGGGCTGCGGTTGTTCTTGACCGCGCTCCTGATGCGGTACATCGGTATCAGCATGGAGGCGGCCATCGTGCTGGTGGGGGTGGTCACGATCGTCTACACCTACCTCGGCGGGATGAAGGCAGTCATCTGGACCGACCTGGTTCAGTTCCTCATCAAGATCGCCGGGGCTGCCCTCGCAGGGATCTTCGTGCTGATCCTGCTGCCGGGCGGCTGGGACCAGTTCGTCGCGGTCGGGACCGAGACCGGGAAGTTCAAGACGTTCGAGTTCGGGTTCGACCTGGCGTCGGACGCCAACATCTGGGCCGGGGTGATCGGCGGGGCGGTCTTCTCGATGGCCAGCCACGGGGCCGACCAGCTCATGGTGCAGCGCTACCTGTGCGCCCGGTCGTTGCCGCAGGCCCGGCTGGCGCTGGTGCTCAGCGGGTTCACGATCTTCGCGCAGTTCGTGCTGTTCCTCGGCGTCGGGGTCGGGATGTACGCCCTTCGCGAGGCCGGGCAGTTCCCCGCGGCGTACGAGGCGAAGTCCAACGACGACGTTTTCGGGCTGTTCATTGTTAGCGAGCTGCCGACCGGGGTGGTCGGAATCCTGGTAGCGGCGGTCCTGGCGGCGGCCATGTCAACCCTCGCATCGTCGCTGAATAGCTCGGCCAACGCGCTGGTCACGGACTTCTACCGGCCGCTGCGGCCGCAGCACTCCGAACGGTGGTACGTCTTCGTCTCCCGGCTCATGACCGTCGCCTGGGGTATCGCCCAGATGGGGGTGGCGTACGCCGCATGGCAACTCGGGTCCGACGAGAGCGTGGTGAAGCGGGTGCTGGCCGTCGCCGGGTTCACCACGGGGCTGTTGCTGGGGCTGTTCGTCCTGGGCACCTTCCGCGTCCGGGTCGCGTCGTGGGCGGCGATCTGGGGGCTGGTGTGCGGGTTCGTGACCGTCTTCCTGGCCTGGCTGCCGTCCACCGGCCTGACGGCGGACCTGCCCGGATGGGTGCCGGAGTTCTACAAAAAGCCTTTCCTGGCGTGGCCGTGGTTCGCGCCGCTCGGGGCCGGCACAACGATTGTCGTGGCCCTCCTCCTGAACCTGTTCTCCCCGCCCCATGGATCAGCTCCAGAATCTGCAAACGGAAGCCCGGAACCCGGCCTCGACCCGGCTCGATGAGCTGACGTCCGTGGAACTGGTGGACCTGTTTTGCGCCGAGGATGCGACCATCCCGGCCGCTGTCGCCGTTCACCGGCAGGCGATCGCCCAGGCCATTGACGCCATCGCCGCCCGGCTCGCCGCTGGGGGTCGGCTGATCTACGTC
>DATLIF010000276.1:0-11615 GCA_035539575.1 Fimbriiglobus sp.
GTGTGGGTCCGCGCGCCTGTTCGGGCTCCGGGGGTGCCGGGGACGGTGGGGTGATCCTCGCTCCGGGTCGGGCTCGTGGCCCGAGGGGCACACGGTCTACCCCACCTGTTCCCTTCGGTGTACGAAACATACAAGGGGCGGCAGATCGATCGGTGTCCTTCACGGTGAAGTATTGGAGCCAAAGTTGCCGACCTTCGGTGAATCGTTGCTCACGTTCTCGCCGATGGATCTCGTAAGCGGCCGGATCAGTAATGCATGCCCACTCAAACCAGACCAGCTTCTCCGCCGGGGTCGATACGAGTTCTCGAATGTCGTCCACACAACCGTCCGGGAGCGTATCGGCGAAGTCGGTCGGGTCGTACTCGGCAGCCAGCTCGATGGCGTGCAAGACAACCGACTGGAGCGTTAGCATTCCCCGCTCATACGCGGCTCTCAACCTCTGCGGGTCGAGGGTCATCTGCCGCCCCTCCGGGGCTGGGTTCTTTCACACCCACACACCAGGGGCTTGCGCCCCTGGCTACCATCGGTCGCCGCTGCGTGGCCGAAGACAGACGCTTATTACTTCACCTTCTCTAACCGCTCCCGCGCTGCCTTCGCCCACTCGCTGTCCTTCGGCGCGTCCTTCAACACCTTCCTTAGCATCTTCTCGGCCTGCTCGGGTTGCTTCGCCTCGGCGAACGCTCGCGCCGCCTCCAGCAGCGCCGCGTAGCCCAGTTCGGGGTAGTCGTAGGTGTACGGCACCACCAGGAACGCCGCAGCCGCCTCGGCGGGCTTCTTCTGCGCCAGCCGGCACTGGCCGACACCGAGCTGCGCCTTCGCCGCCGCCTCGGCGGTCGTCGCCGCGATCACCTGCTCGTAGGACTTCACCGCGTCGTCGAACTTGCCCTGCTGCTGGAACGCCCAGCCGATGCCGTAGCGGGCCTCGGCCGCGAATGGGCTGCTGCCGTAGCGCTGGAGGAACACTTCGAACGCCTGCCGACTCTTGTCCCACTCCTTCGCCCCGGCCAGCGCCTGACCAAGCCGCAGCACCGCCCGGTCGCTCACCCCGCCGACGTTGTGAAACTCGCCCTTATCGCGGAACACCGCCAGCTTCTCGACGGCCTTCGCGAATTCGCCGGCCGCCAGCAAGGACTCGCCGGCCCGGTAGAGAGCCTGCGGCCGGTGCGACGACTTGTCGTTGCCGGCCACCGCCTCGAACTGGCTCGCCGCGGCGGCGTAGTCCTTCGCCGCGTGCAGGCTCGCCCCGAGCCGCAGCCGGATGCGCTCCGTCGTCTCCGGTGACACTGGCCTGTCACTCGGTTCCTTGTCGAGCGCCTCGCGGAGCAGCTTCACCGCCTCCCCAGCGTCGCCGCCGTCGGTCAGCATCTCGGCCAGTTCGAACCGGGCGTCCACGGCCAGCGCGGCGTCGGGGAACTCCTCGATCAGCCGGCGGTAGGCGGCGTGCGCCTGCCCGTCGGCCAGCCCGCGGTACGCCCAGGCGGCGTCGTAGAGCATCCGCGCGCGCGGCTCGGCGGTCGGCAGCGCCGCCCGAAACTCCGCCGCCCGCCGCATCAGGCCGTTTGCCGCCTCCAGCACTGCGCCGCGGGCGGCGGCCGTGGCCTGGTTCGCCGCGTTGACCTTGCCTGCGTCGTTGCCGGCTTGCTCCTTCGCCTTGCGCGCGGCCTCCACCTTCGCCCGCGCCTCGGCGAGGCGGCACTGGCCGCCGCGCAGCGCCGCCTCCGCGCCGAGCGGCTTGCCCTTCGCCTCGCCGGCCGCCTGGTCGAACAGCGGCCGGGCGTCGGCCGGCTTGCCCGCCTCGAAGATCGCGACCGCGTGGTGGTACTTCAGCAGCGGCACCCAGTCGGCTCTCTGCTGGTCCTTCGCTAACGCCGGCTCGTAGCGCTTGCGGGCGTCGTCGAGGACCTTCGCCGCCTCGGCCGGCTGGTTCTGATCGCGGTGGAGCGTCGCCAGGTGCAGTGCCGCCAGTGGCGCCTCGGGGGCCTTCTGTAGCTCACCGTTCTGCGCGAACTGGCGCAGGTCGTTCATCGCTCCGCCCCTGTCGCCCAGAAGGGCCTTCACCTTTGCCTGGTCGAGCCGGGCCTGCCCGGCGAGCGGGTCCTTGGGGTACTCGCGGGCCAGTCGCTCGTACACCTCGCGGGCGCGGTTGAGGGTCTGGTTGCGCTCGTTCGGGTCGGCCAGCGTCGCGCCGAGCCGCTTGGTGCAGTGGCCGAGCTTCAGCAACGCGGCCGGCGCCTCCGCGGCCTTCGGGCTGGCCGCGACGAACCCTTCCAGCAGTTGTGCCGCGGCGGTCAGCTTCTCGCGGACGATGTTCTCTTGCAGCGCGTCCTCGGCCTTCGCCGGAGCTTGCCGGATCAGGCAGTCGGCCAGCAGGTAGCCCGCCGCCGCCAGCTCGCCGGCGCGGTCCGGGGCCGGGATGGCTTCGAGCGCCGCGACCGCCTCGTCGAGTTTGCCGAGCTGCGCCAGGCAGACGCCGGCGCCGAACCGTGCGAAGCTCGCCCGCTCGAACTCGGGGAACTTGGCCGTCACCTCCTGATACTTGGCGGCCGCGTCCTCCAGCCGCCTCTGCCGATCCTCGGCGGAGGTGCCGGGCCGGGTCGCGAGTGAGTGTGCGTTCTCGGCCTGCCGGTAGTAGACGGCCGGCATCAGCACGCTCTCCGGGAAGGCGCGGCGGAACTCGTCGCACCGCTGGTTGGAACGGTCCAGCTCGCCGGCCGCGCCCAGCGCCGCGGCGAGCCGCTGCAACAACTCCTCCCGGCGGCCTGGCAGCGCCGTTTCGTTCCAGAGCTGTTCGTAGACCGCGGCCGCGTCCTTGAACCGCTTCGCGATCTGCAGCGCGTCGGCCAGGTCGAACCGCATCTCCGCCCGGCGGCCCTTGGCGTCGGGGTCGTTGGGCGACTGGCCGGCCCTGTCGGCCGCCCGTTGCAGGGTGTCGATCGCGGTCTTGAGCTTCGCGTCCCGGTCGGCCGGGTTGTTCGGGTCGGCGGCCTGCGCGGTGCCGAGCTGCGCCTTGCCGAGCCAGAAGAGCGCCTGATCCGCCAGCCGCGGCGTCTTCTCGGCAAGCGGGGCGAGGAGCTTCGCAGCCTCGTCGAACTGCCGGAGTTGCACCAGGCAGAACCCGGCCCGTAGCGCCGCGTCGGGCTGGAGCGGCGAACCGGCGTACTCCTTGCCGAACGCCTGGAACTTCGGCAGCGCCTCGGCGAACCGGCCGGCCTCGTAGTGCAGGCACGCCCCGTGGAATGCCGCCGCAGCGACGTACTCCGGCGGCGGCCCCTGCGCCAGCGCTTCGAGCCGCGCTTTCTCGAACGGGTTGTTCTTGAACTTATCCGGCTGCGTTAGCGCTTGCGCCGCGTCCTTTTTCTGCTTCTCGTGGTCGGTCAGCACGCCGTCGTAGTGGAAGGACGCCTCGGCCGTCTCGCCGGACAGGTGCAGCACCCGACCGACGAGGTAGCGGGCGTGAGCGCCGAACGCCGGATCGGCGAACGGGGCGAGCTGGTTGAGCGACCGGCCGGCGGCGTTGGGGTCGCGGTCGAGGAAGCAGGCCAGCCCGTGGTAGTACAGGCCCAGCGGGCGATGCCGGTTCTTCGCCAGCGCGTCGTCCTTCGCGAACGGCTCGCAGGCGGCGCGGGCCTCCTTCACCTTGTTCTGCCGCAGCAGCATCTCGGCCAGGTCACACCGGCACCGGGCGGCGCGCTCGTCGTCCTTCTTGCCGGCGAACCCGTCCCGGGCAGTCGTGAACCAGCGGGCCGCCTCGGCGAACCGCGGCTCGGATTTCTTTCGCTCCTCGTCCGATGTGGCCTTCTCCACTTCCTTCAGCCCCAGCGCGCGGTGGCAGACGGCGAGTTGGTACGCTGCCAGCCACCGGTCGGCGAAGCCGCCGTCGCCGGCCGGGCCGGCCAGGTGTTCGATCGCCTTCGCGAAGTCCTGTTCGGGCGAGTTGATGAGGCACAGCGCCAGGCCGTACCGCGCCGCGTTGGCGGACGGGGTACCGCCGAACTTCTGCACGACCTCCTGAAACTTCTGCGCGGCGGCGGCGAGCTGGCCGTCGTTGTACGCCCGCTGCCCGGCGGCCAGCGCGACCTCGGCCTGCTTATCCGGCGGCATCGGCTGCTGGGCAAAGGCTGGTGCGGTCAGCGCGATGAGGAGTGAGGCGCGGAAGGTCATCGGAGGGGAGACTCCCGGAGGACCGGTCGAGCGGTCCGCGGACCGGGGCAGCGATGGGGAAGCCGGCCGCGTCGTAGTGGGGACTATTGTGAACCGTGACGTGAGGGCGAGTCAACCGCGTGCTTCGGGTGTGGGAGAATGGGCCGCGCCGATCCGTAGCTGCCCGAAGAGAGGTCCGACCGGGCTTGACAGGCAAGTGTACGCTGCGAGCCGCCGACGCCAGTCGGCGGGTGAGGGTGACACCCGCCGACTGGCGTCGGCGGCTCACCAGCCCTGATCGAACTGGAAGCCGACCCGAAGTACAGGAAGAAGTATTCGACGCTCTGGCCGAGGGGTTGAGCGTCGTGGCGCTCACGAGTTCGGGGCGGCTCTCTCTTCGAGGCACCTGGGGCAGTACCACGGGGCCGGGGTCATGACCGGCCTCGGGCTGCGCTTGCGGCACCTGGCGCAGAGATACCGCTTGCCCCTTACGGCCGTCCGGGGGCGGACCTTCTTCCCGGTCGTGTCTCGCTTCTCCCCCACTGGTACTTCCTCCGTCAGCCCGCCACCCTGAGGACGCCGCCGGCGTCCTCCCGGTTCAACCTCCAGCGCGGTAATTCCCATACCGCCCGCGGTGAACCCTTCCCACTGGGGTAGTGTCCCACCTGTCATGAACACCGCGGGCCAGTCGTAGGGCCATGGGGAATGTCATCGTCCTCGACTGGCCAACGGGCCGGCGGTACACTGCCGGGCTGTCGGTGTCCCGCTCCCGCCGTCCGGGGTCCGCCGCCGATGTACGTCCCGCCGCAGTTCGCCGAGACCGACCCGGCCACGCTCCACGACCTGATCGAGAGCCACAGCTTCGGGCTGCTTGTCTCCCAGGTCGGCAGCGAACCATTCGCCACCCACCTGCCGTTCCTCCTCGACCGGGCCGCCGGGCCGCACGGCACCCTGGTCGGCCACATGGCACGGGCCAACCCGCAGTGGAAGGAACTCGCCGGGCGGATCGCACTGGCCGTCTTCTCCGGCCCGCACGCCTACGTCTCCCCGACGTGGTACGAGGCCGAGAACGTCGTCCCGACCTGGAACTATGCCGCCGTCCACGCCTACGGCCAAGTCCGACTGGTCGAGGACCGGGACAGCCTGCTCGACATCGTGCGACAGAGCGTGGCCGTGTACGAGGCCGCCATGCCCCGCCCGTGGGCGCCGGACTGGTCGTCCACCTTCGTGGACCGACTGCTCGGCCAGATCGTCGGGTTCCGCATCGAGATCGAGCGGCTCGAAGGCAAGTGGAAGCTCAACCAGAACCACCCGGTCGAACGCCGGGAGAAGGTCATCGCCGCCCTCCAGACCCGGGGCGGGGATGCCCGGGCGGTGGCGGCCATGATGCGGGCGGCCATGCCCGCCGAGAAGTAGGTGCGCCCGAGCCACACCGGAGACACCCATGCTCGCCGATGTCAGCCACGTCGTCGAGGACGGCATGGTGACGTACAGGGGGCTGCCGGCCCCTCTCGTCTGCGACTTCCTCAGCCGGGAGCAGTCCCGGTCGCACTACGCTCCCGGCACCGAGTTCCACATCGGCCGGATCGAGATGGTCGCCAACACCGGCACCTACCTCGACTCGCCGTTCCACCGCTACCCCGACGGCAAGGACCTGTCCGAACTCCCCCTGGACCGCCTTGCGAACTTGAACGGCGTCGTGATCCGGCCGGACCTGTCGAACGGCCGGGCCATCGATCGGGCCGCCTTCGAGGGCCACGACCTGCAAGGCAAGGCGGTGCTGGTCCGCACCGGCTGGGACGCGCACTGGCGAACGGACCGGTACTTCGAGGGACACCCCTACCTGACTGGGCACGCCGCCGAGTACCTGCTCGGCGCGGGGGTGGCGCTGGTGGGCATCGATTCCTTGAACATCGACGACACTGGCGACCTGAGCCGGCCCGTGCATTCCCTCCTGCTCGCCGCTGAAGTTCCGATCGTCGAGCACTTGCGGGGGGTGCACCAGCTTCCCGGTGATGGCTTTCGCTTCTTCGCCGTGCCGGTCAAGGTCAAGGGCATGGGCACCTTCCCGGTGCGGGCCTTTGGGATCGTGGAGGAACGGGCATGACTACCGACGACCTGGCCGCTGCCGTTGGGGCTGCGGCCGCCCAGGAACTGGGGAGCGCTCGGGACCGCATCCGGCACTGCCTGAGTCAACTGAGCGACGATCAGGTGTGGCACCGGCCCCGGCCGGGCCTCAACAGCATCGGCAACCTGATCCTGCACCTGTGCGGCAACCTGCGGCAGTGGATCGTGGCTGGCATCGGCGAGGCGGCCGACGCCCGCGACCGTGCGGCCGAGTTTGCCGAGCGGGGGCCGATCCCGAAGGAGGAGCTGGTGCGTGGCCTGGAGGCCGCCGTCGAGGAGGCGGAGCGGGTACTGGCCCGCGTCGATGCCCGGCAGCTTGGTGAAGTTCGCCGTATCCAGGGGTTCGACGTGACCGGCGTGGCAGCGATCTTCGACAGTGTCCCGCACTTCCGGGGCCACGCCCAGGAGATCGTCCACATGACCCGTGTGCAGTTGGGCGATGCGTACCGGTTTGCCTGGACGCCATCCACCCCGGAGCAAGGCGCGTCAACTTGAGGGCAACCCGAGCGGAGGGAAAGGCCGAGTCGAACAGATAAGGTGGCTACGGGAGTGGTAGGTCGCCGACTGCGATTCGCCGTAAGTCAGTGCCCCGTCTAGGACTCGAACCTAGAACCCGCTGATTAAGAGTCAGCTGCTCTGCCAATTGAGCTAACGGGGCGCTCGGTGGGTGTTATTAAAGGAGGGAGCCGACACCAGTTCAAGAGGGTTTTTCGCCGTCGGGCCGCGGTCGGCCCTGAACCCCTGCCGCGGGTTCCGCCGTCCCCTACCATGGCTGCATTCCCCCGCGCAGGAATCCCCCGATGCTCGTCCCGCTGAGCTGGCTCAACGAATACGTCCCTCTCCCGACAAACCCCGCCGAGTTGGTCGAACGACTCACCCTCGCCGGGCTCGAAGCCGGCGGCGTTCGCGTATTCGGACTACCGGTCCCCGACGGGTTGCGCGTCAAGCCCGAGGACGCCACCCCCGTCTGGGACAGCGACAAGGTCGTCGTCGCCAGGGTGACCGGCATCACCAAGCACCCCAACGCCGACAAGCTCAAGCTCGTCGAACTCGACCACGGCGCGGCGCAGCCGAAGACCGTCGTCACCGGGGCGACCAACATCGCGCCGGGCCAGAGCGGCATGAAGGTCGTCCTGGGCTTGCGCGGCACCCGGTACTTCTACACCGACAAGGACGGGAAGAAGGCCACCTTCACCCTGGAACCGAAGGAGCTGCGCGGCATCCCGAACGACGCCATGTGCATGTCCAACTTCGAGCTGGGCATCTCCGACGAGCACGAAGGCATCATCATCCTCGACGACGCCGACCCGGCCCCGGGGACGCCGCTGCAAGACGTACTCGGCGAGGTCGTGGTCGATCTGGACGTGCTGCCGAACATGGCCCGGTGCCTGTCGCTGCTCGGGATCGCCCGCGAGGTCGCGGCCCTCACCGGCGCTCAGGTCCGCGAGCCGGACCTGAACTTCCGAACGGCCAAGGAGTCGGTCGAGGGGAAGGTGAAGGTCGAGATCGCCGACCCGAAGCTCTGCGGGCGGTACACCGCGACCGTGATCCGCAACGTGACGGTCGGTCCGGCCCCGCGGTGGATGCAGAGCCGGCTCGCCTACGCCGGCATGCGGCCGATCACCAACGTGGTGGACGTCACCAACTTCGTCATGCTGGAGTACGGCCAGCCGCTGCACGCCTTCGACTACGACGTGCTGGTGAAGCGCGCCGGCGGCAAGGCCCCGACGATCATCGTCCGCCCGGCGAAGGCCGGCGAGAAGCTCAAGACGCTTGATGGCCAGGACCGGGAACTCGGCCCAGACAACCTGATCATCGCCGACACGGCCGGGCCGGTCGCGCTGGCCGGCGTCATGGGCGGGCTGGAGACGGAGGTCACGGAGGCGACGAAGACGATCCTGCTCGAAGCGGCGAGCTTCGACTTCGTGAGCGTCCGCAAGACGGCGCGGCAGTTCAACCTGTTCAGCGAGGCGAGCACCCGGTTCAGCCGCGGCGTCCACCCGGAGGTGGTGAAGCCCGCCGCGACCCGGGCGGCGCAACTGTTCCACAAGTACGCCGGCGGCGAGGTGCTGGCGGGGATGGCGGACAACTACCCGGCCCCGGTGCCGCCGCAGGTCGTCGAACTGAACCGCCCGGAGATCGAGCGGCTGCTCGGCGTCCCGGTGCCGGACGGTGAGGTCGAGCGGGTGCTGACCGCGCTCCAGTTCCAGGTGGAGCCGACGGTCTGGGGCTGGAAGGTCACGACGCCGCCGACGCGGCTGGACATTCAGGCCGGGGCCGCGGACCTGATCGAGGAGCTGGCGCGGGTCAGCGGCTACGATCGGTTGCCGGAGTCGCGGTTGCCGCTGGAACTGCCGGAGCAGAAGGGGAACCGCCCGCTGGAGCTGGAGGAGAAGGTTCGCGACCTGCTCGCCGACGCAGGGTTGCAGGAGGTCATCACCTACGCGCTGACCAGCCCGGCGTCGGGTATGTCGGGTATCGGGTATCGGGCATCTGATACCGAGGATTCCGTCACACCCGACACCCGATACCCGACACCCGACGCCGTCACCCTGGTCAACCCGGTCAGCCCCGAGCGGTCGGTGATGCGGCGGACGCTGCTGCCCGGCGTGCTGACCGTCGCGGCGGAGAACCTGAAGAATTTCCCATCGGTGGCGCTATACGAACTCGGGCCGGTCTACCTGCCGCGGACGGGCGAACAACTCCCCGACGAGCCGCGGCGGCTGGCGCTGGTGCTGTCGGGGCGGCGCGACGAGGCGGCGTGGGACGACCCGCTCGGCGAGAAGCCGACGCAGGCCGACTTCTACGACCTCAAGGGCGTGATCGAGGGACTGGTAGCCGACCTGCACCTGCCGGCCGTGTCGTTCGAGCCGGCGAAGGACGTGCCGCACCTGCACCCTGGCCGGTCGGCGCATTTGCTCGTGGACGGCCAACCGGTCGGCGCGTTCGGTGAGCTGCACCCGACGGTGGCGGCGTCGTTCAAGCTGGCCTACCGGGCGGTGCTGGTGGCGGAGTTGGACCTGGAGGCGGTGCTGGCCGCGGTGCCGGAGCGGTACGCCTACCGTCCCGTCTCGACCTTCCCGCCGGTGCTGCGCGACGTGGCCGCTGTTGTGACCGAGGACGTGCCGGCCGAGCGGGTGTTCGCCGAGTTGACCGCGGCGGGCGGCGACTTGCTGGAGGGCGCCCGGCTGTTCGACGTGTACCGCGGCGAGAGCATCCCGGCCGGGACCAAGAGCCTCGCCTACGCGCTGACGTACCGAGTCGCCGACCGGCAGCTCACGGATAAAGAGGTGGACAAGGCGCACCAGAAGATCGAGGGCCGGCTGCGGCACGTCCTCAAGGCCCAGATCCGGGGGAAGGACGGGGCGTGACGCTGGTCAGCGTTGCTTGCCTGTCTTGCTCCCCTCTCCCCAACGGGGAGAGGGGAGCAAGAAATCAGCGCGATGCCGTAGTCACTTCACCGACCGGCTCGTTGGTCACGACGATCACGTCCGCGTTGCGGTAAAAGTCGTACTTCCGCGCCACGACGCGGTGCGGCGGGGTGGCCGGCTTGCCGGCGAAGTGCTCCTGCCAGATCGGCTCCGGCACGAACAGGTACGCCGGCCACGGCATCGCCAGGAACTGGTTCGCCTGCTCGGCCGAGTGGACGATCTCGATCCGGCGGCCGGCGTAGAAGACCAGGCTCTGGCTGTCCTGGAAGTACTGGAGCGCCGCCAACCGGATGTCGCGGTCTGGCTGGCGGGCGCCGGACGTCAGCACCAGTTCCTTGGCCGCCTTGTACCGGTCCACCACCAGCGGCGGTCCGGCGGCGATCACCCCTACCATCGCGACCGAGGCCGCCGCCACCGCCGCGACCGCGACCGGTCGCCGGCCGGCCTGCAACGCCCAGGCCATCACCGCAGCGCCGGCCAGCGGGATCAGCCCGATCCACGCCCACGCCTCCAGACCGGGGAACGTCCGCATCCCCTTCGCCGACAGCGGTAGTGACCCCGACGCGAACACCAGCCCGGCTGCCAGCAGCACGCCCGTCAGCGCGACCCCGGCGGCCGCCACCGGCATCACCCAGCGCCGCGGGGTGATGGCGCCTTCGCCCCACCGCACCAGGAACCGCGCGGTCAGGATCGCCAGCGCGGGATACAGCGGGGCGATGTAGTTCGGCAGCTTCGTCTGCGCGAGCGAGAAGAAGACGAGGTATGCGAGGAACCAGCACAGCAGGAACCGGTCGGCGCGTTGCGTGAGCCCACCCGTGGCCACGGGTGGGCTTGGGTTCGGAGTGCGTGCGCCCTTGACCGCGTACCAGATCGCGCCGCCGACGAAGCACGACCACGGCGCGAACAGCACCACCAGCGCGCCGACGTAGTAAACGACCGGCCCCTTGTGGTTCTCCATCGGGGTGAGGAACCGGTTGACGTTGTGGTTGCCGAAGAACTCCTCGATGTACTCGCCCTTCGTCTCGGACGTAACCAGGATGTACCACGGCAGCGCCATCAGTCCCCAGGCCAGGAACCCCCACGCCAGCCTCGGGTCGAACAGCCGCCGCCACTCCCGGTTCCACGCGAAGTACGCCAGCACCACCAGCCCCGGCAGCGCCAGCCCGATCGGCCCCTTGCTCAGCACCGCCAGTCCGCTGGCGACCGCGGTCGGGACGATCCACCGCCGGCTGCCGTTCTCGTGGCCGAACCAGAAGGCGGTGAAGGTCAGCACCGTGAAGAAGATGAGTGGCGCGTCCGGCGTCGCGGCGTGGGAGAGGATGCAGAACTGCACCGCCGACGCCAGCGCCACCCCGGCGAGCAGACCCGTCGCCGCGCCGAACATCCGCCGGCCCAACTCGTAGGTCAACAGCACCGACCCCAGCCCCAGCAGGACCGACGGTAGCCGGGCCGACCACTCACTGACCCCGAACGCCAGGTACGAGAACCGCTGGAGCCAGTAGGTCATGACCGGCTTGGCCGTTCGCAGCTCCCAGTTGAACGTCGGCACCACCCAGGTGCCGGCCTCCAGCATCTCCCGGGTACACTCGGCGTTCACCCCCTCGTCCATGTCCCAGAGGCTGTGGGCGCCGAGGTTCGGCAGCGTCAAGAGCCCGCAGACTGCGGTGAGGATCAGGTAATGAGCGAACCGGTGTGCGGGCATGCGGACCTCCCTTGGTCGGAGGCGATGATAGGGTAACGGGGCGGGCAGGGGAACACCGACCGCCTTGTCCCGTGCCCGTGCCCGTGCCCGCGCCCCTGCCCGTTCCTCGCAAACCCGGCAGGGACGCGGGCCGGGTGAACGGCGGTCGGTGTTCCCCTCCTTGCCCCGTTGCCCTATCATCGCGGCGTCACCGGTCGGAGGTCTGCATGACGACG
>DATLIF010000277.1:0-8472 GCA_035539575.1 Fimbriiglobus sp.
CCCCTCTCCCCAGCGGGGAGAGGGGAGAAAGGCAACGGTGGGCCTCGAAGACTCGACCCACCCTACAAGACCCGCGCAACGGCCGAAGTCAGTCGGCCAGCGGATGCAGCCGGCGGGCGTTCTCCTCCCGGATCGCCTTGAGTTGCTGGGCGGTCAGGGGCGGTTCCTTGAGCTTCAAGAGCGCCGACTCGAAGTAGAACAGCGGCGCGTGCGACCCGAACAGGACGCGGTCCTGCGCGACCTCGTCGAGCAGGTTCGCCACGCCGTTGACGATCTCCAGCGTGCCGATGTCCACGGACACGTCGCCGCTGCGCAGGAGCGTCACCCGGGCGTCGCCCTTCAGCACGCCCAGCGCGTTGAGCAGGACGAGCTTCAGGCCCGGCGTCTTCGCAACCAGGACCGCCAGCGGGGCCGGATCGACGTTCGGCACCTGGAGGAGGCGGTGCATCATCCGCACGTCCTCCATCAAGAGCGCCAGTGTCACGATCAGCCGCCTCTCGGCCGCGAGCTTCAGGAGCCTCGCGAAGTCCGGGTGGTCGAGCTTGTAGCCGTGGTAGTTCGGGTGCAGGCGGACGCCGGGCATGCGGTGGACCTCGGCGCACCGCCGCAAGTCCTCCTCCCAGTCCGGCAGCATCGGGTTAACGGTCCCGAACGGGACCAGCCGCACATCGGTGTGCGCCTTGCACTCCTCCGCCAGCCGGGCGTTGACGGCGGCGACGTCCTTGTGGAGCAGGCCGTCGAAGCTCCCGGCCCAGGCTTCGACGACGCCGTGAGCCTTCAGTTTCGCCACCAGGTCCGCCGTCTCGTCGCCGCGGACGCGACGGGTTGGCCAGCGCGACAGGTTGACATTCACGTCGATGAGGCGGTCGGTCACGGCCGCACCCCCTTGGCCTTGAGGATCGGCCCGAGCAGCCGCTTGAGGTTGCCGGCAAGGATGAGCTTCTTCGCCTCGTCGGGGACGTCGGCCCCGTGGACCTTGGCGAGCTGGGAAGCAAAGCTGCGGCCGCCGGCGTCGCTGCCGTAGACCACCCGCTCGGCCCCCAGCTCGCGGACGGCCATCTCGGTGACGCCCGCGGTCGGGTCGCCGCCGGCCAGGTCCACGGCGACGTGCTTCTGCGCCCGCACCGCCCGGACGCCCTGCTCCCAGTCGCCGCCGGTGTGGCCGCAGACGATCGTCGCCTTCGGATGCCGCGCCGCCAGCGCTGCCAGGTCCATCGGCGTCGATTCGCCGGTCAGGTTCCCCGCCACCTTGATCCAGGTGTGCTGGAAGATCAGTGCGTTCAACTCGGTGGCCCGTTCGACAATCGCGTCCACCTCCTTCGTGTCGGCGCGGTGGGCGACCCAGAGCTTGACGCCGACCATCGGCCCGTTGCGGACGCAGCGGTCGATCTCGGCGAGGCTCTCCTTGAGATGCTTCGGGTTGGCGTAGACGAACCCGAACGCCCGGTCGTGGTAGTGGCTGAGGGCCTGGAGAACCTCGTCGTTCTGCTTGCGGAGGTCGGCCGGCGACGGGTCGTAGGACCACTTCATGCCCATGTACACGCACAGGCGAGAGATGCCCATGCGGTCGGCCGCCGCGACGAGCTTCGCCATCCGCTCCTCCGGTGTCCGCCCCGGGACGCCGGACAGGTGGCAGTGCAGGTCCCAGATCTCCACGAGTCGCTCCCCCCGTCGAATGCCGTGCGCCCGACGAAAGCGTATCGCGGCGGCGGCCCGCCCGCAACGGTGCGCCCGCCGAGCTCCCACGCCCCTGGGCTTGTCGGCCCGACCCGACTACACTTCGTCTGTACCCCGTGGCATACATCAATTCCGATACGACCGCCAGCGCATGAGCCGTTCCGACTCCTCACCCCGGCCAGGCGCCGGCCTGGCCTCCGACACGGCCCGGTTCGAGCAGCGGTCCACGCCCATCATCTACGGCGCGATCGCCGCGTCGATGGTGGGCGTTCTGGTCGCGGACCTGGCCACCCCGCTCGGCGTTGCCGTCTGGGTCTTTTACCTCATTCCCGTTGCCCTGTCGCTCTGGACGTGGCGGCCGGCCGTGCCCATCGCGATCGCGGTCGCGGTGACGAGCCTGACGGTCATCACATACCTGACGGACGAGCCGGGCATGGACCGCGACGTGGCCCGGCTCAACCGGTCCTTCGGCATTCTGACCGCCTGGATCATGGCCGTCGTCGGCTTCCTGTTCGTCCGCGGCCGGATCGCGGTCCGCCGTCAGGAGTGGCTCCAGACCGCGCAGACCGGGCTGAGCGAGACGATGGTAGGCGACCCGCGGCCGGAGCAACTCGGGGAGCGGGTGCTCAAGTTCCTGGCCGAGTACCTGGGGGCCCACTCGGGGGCCTTCTTCGCCGCGGACGCGGGGCGTTTCCGCCGCGTGGCCACCTACGCCATACCTAAACCGGGCGGGGTGCCGGAGGGGTTCGAACTCGGCGACGGCCTGCTCGGGCAGGCGGCCAAGGACGGCCGCACGTTCGTCGTCCGCGACGTGCCGGACGGGTACATGTCCGTCGGCTCGGCGCTGGGCCAGGGGTCGCCGCGAAACCTGATCGTCGCGCCGGCGGCCGCGTACGGTAGCGTCAACGCCGTCCTGGAACTGGGGTTCGTCGGCCCGGTGTACGACTCCGACGCGGACCTGTTCGACCGGGTGTCCGAGTCGATCGGCGTGGCCGTCCGCTCGGCCCAGTACCGGACCAACCTTCAGGAGTTGCTCCAGCGCACCCAGCAGCAGGCCGAAGAACTCCAGGCCCAGAGCGAGGAGCTGCGCGTCTCCAACGAGGAGCTGGAGGAACAGGGGCGGGCGTTGCGAGAGTCGCAGACCCGCCTGGAGAACCAGCAGGCGGAACTCGAGCAGACCAACACGCAACTCGAGGAGCAGGCGCAACTGCTCGAGACCCAGCGCGACGACCTCGGCAAAACGAAGGCGTCACTGGAAGTGCAGGCACGCGAACTCGAGCAGGCGAGCCAGTACAAGTCCGACTTCCTCGCCAACATGTCGCACGAACTGCGCACCCCGCTGAACTCCTCGCTCATCCTGGCCAAGCTCCTGGCGGACAACCCGGACGGGAACCTGACCGCCGAGCAGGTGCGCTACGCCGAGACCATCCAGTCCGCCGGCAACGACCTGCTGGCCCTCATCAGCGACATCCTCGACCTGTCGAAGATCGAGGCCGGGCGGATGGAGATCCGGCCGGAACCGGTGCGGCTGACGCAACTGACGGCCGACCTCGCCCGCGCCTTCGAGCCGGTCGCCGCCCACAAGGGGCTGGCGTTCCGCATCCGGGTCGCACCGGGCTGCCCGGAGGATTTCGAGACTGACCGGCTGCGGCTCGAACAGGTGCTGCGGAACCTGCTGTCCAACGCGATCAAGTTCACCGAGGCGGGCGAGGTCACGCTGGACGTCAGCCACACAGACGACGGCCGGCTGACGTTCGCCATCCGCGACACCGGCATCGGCATCCCCGAGCACCAGCAGCAGTTGGTGTTCGAGGCGTTCCGCCAGGCGGACGGAACGACCAACCGGCGACACGGCGGCACGGGGCTGGGGCTGTCCATCTCGCGAGATCTGGCGCGGCTCCTGGGCGGCGACATCCGGCTGGTCAGCGAGCCGGGCCGCGGCAGCACGGTCACCGTGACGGTGCCGGCGGTCTACGACGCGGCCCTCGTGCGGCCGCGCGAGCCCGCCCCGACCGCCCACCCGCGGCCGGTCGAGGCCGCGGCTCCCACGCAGGCGACCGCCCCGGCCCCGGTCCGCGGCCACCGCATCCGGGACGACCGCGAGCGGCTGACCGGCGGCCGCCACGTTATCCTGGTCGTCGAGGACGACGAGTCGTTCGCCCGCATCCTCTACGACCTGGCTCACGAACTCGACTTCCAGTGCCTGATCGCGACCACGGCCGAGGAGGGGCTAACCGTCGCCACGCAGTACCTGCCCAGCGCCGTCGTGCTCGACGTGGGGCTGCCCGACCACTCGGGGCTCTCGGTGCTCGACCGGCTCAAGCACGACGCCCGCACCCGGCACATCCCGGTCCACGTCGTCTCCGGCGGCGACCACGCGCAGACGGCCCTGTCCCTCGGGGCGGTCGGGTACATGCTCAAGCCGGTGAAGCGGGAGGAACTGGCCGGGGCGCTCGAGCAACTCGAGACGCGGCTGGCCCAGCGAATGCGCCGGGTGCTGGTGGTCGAGGACGACCCGGTCCAGCTCGACAGCCTGCGGAAACTCCTCGGCTCGCACGAGGTGGAGACGGTGGGGGCGGCCAGCGCCGCGGAGTGCCTGGAGCAACTCCGGGGGGCGACGTTCGACTGCATGGTGCTCGACCTGTCCCTGCCCGACGCCTCGGGCTACTCCCTGCTGGAGACGCTCAGCCGGGAGGACGCCTACTCGTTCCCGCCGGTCATCGTCTACACCGGCCGGGATCTCTCGCCGGACGAGGAGCAGCGGCTGCGGCGGTACTCGAAGTCGATCATCATCAAGGGGGCGAAGTCCCCCGAGCGGCTGCTCGACGAGGTGACGCTGTTCCTGCACCAGGTGGTGGCCGACCTGCCGGCCGAGCAGCAGCGGATGCTGGAAAAGGCCCGCAGCCGGGACGCCGCGCTGGAAGGCCGCCGCATCCTGGTCGTCGAGGACGACGTGCGCAACGTGTTCGCCCTCACCAGCATCCTGGAGCCGCGGGGCGCCGCGGTGCAGATCGCCCGCAACGGCCGCGAGGCGCTCGACTTGCTGGCGGCCGCCGACGGCGATTCCGCCCGGGCGATCGACCTGGTCCTGATGGATGTCATGATGCCCGAGATGGACGGCATCGAGGCGACCCGCGAGATCCGCAGCCGGCCCAAGTGGAAGAAACTGCCGGTCATCATGCTCACCGCCAAGGCAATGAAGGACGACCAGGAGCGGTGCCTGGCAGCCGGGGCCAACGACTACATGGCCAAGCCGCTGGACGTCGAGAAGCTGCTCTCGCTCGTCCGGGTGTGGATGCCCAGGTGAGGGCCGAGCCGTGCCCGATCGGACCGACGACATCGAGCTGCGGCTGCTGCTGGAGGCCGTCTACCAGCGGTATCACTACGACTTCCGGGGGTACGCGATGGCCTCCGTGAAGCGGCGGCTGGCGCAGGCCCGGGAGCACTTCGGCTGCCGCAGCTACTCGCAGCTCCAGGACCGGGTGCTGCACGACCCGGCCGTGCTGCCCGAACTGCTCGGGTTCCTGACGGTGCAGGTCAGCGAGCTGTTCCGCGACCCGGCATACTTCCGGGTGATCCGCGAGAAGGTGGTGCCGCACCTGCGGACGTACCCGTCGCTGAAGGTGTGGGTGGCCGGGTGCAGCGCCGGCGAGGAGGTGTACTCGCTGGCCATCCTGTTCCGCGAGGAGGGGCTGGAGGACCGCACCATGTTCTACGGCACCGACATCAACCCCGCCGCCCTGGACAAGGCCGCGGCCGGCGTACTCGACCTGGACCGGATCCCGCTGTATACCGAGAACCACCGGCAGTCGGGCGGCCGGTCGTCCCTGTCGGACTACTACACGGCGGCCTACGGGGCGGCGGTGTTCGACAAGAGTCTCCGCAAGCGGACCGTCTTCTCCGACCACAGCCTCGTGTCCGACGCTGTATTCGCCGAGGTCCAGCTCGTCTCCTGCCGCAACGTCCTGATCTACTTCGACCGGGAGTTGCAGGACCGCGCCGTCGGACTGTTCAAGGACTCGCTGGCCCGCAAGGGGTTCCTCGGGATCGGCGCCAAGGAGAGCCTGCGGTTCTCCCGGCACGCCGACGCGTTCGCCGAGTTCGACCGGGCCGAGCGGATCTACCAGAAGCGGGGTGTCACATGACCGCGGAGCGCCCCCGGGCCGAGGCGGTCGTCATTGGGGCGTCGGCCGGCGCCGTGGAGGCCCTGTCCGCCGTCCTCCCGGCCCTGCCGGCCGGGTTCCGCCTGCCGGTCGCGGTGGTGGTCCACCTGCCGCCGGACCGACCGAGTATCATGGCCGAGTTGTTCCGGGCGAAGTGCCGGGTGGACGTCCGCGAGGCCGAGGACAAGGAGCCACTGGAGGCCGGCACGGTGTACTTCGCCCCGCCGGACTACCATCTGCTCGTGGAGTTGGACCGGCGGCTGTCGCTCTCCAGCGAGGAGCCGGTCCTGTACTCGAGGCCGTCCATCGACGTGCTCTTCGAGTCCGCCGCCGACGCCTACGGGTCGGGGCTGGTCGGCGTCGTCCTGACGGGCGCCAACAGCGACGGCGCCCGCGGGTTGCGGGCGGTCCGCGACGCCGGCGGGGTCGCCCTGGTCCAGCGCCCGGACCAGGCCCAGGTCGCCGCCATGCCGCAGGCGGCGCTGGACGCCTGCCCCGGGGCCGTCCCCCTGAGCCTGGACGAGATCGCGTCCTTCCTGATCGCCGCCACCCCCGCATGACCCCGACGATGTCGACCGACCCCGTCAACTTCCTGCTGGTGGACGATCTGGAGGAGAACCTCCTGGCCCTGGAGGGGCTGCTCCGCCGCGACGGGCTGAGGTTGCTCAAGGCGCGGTCCGGCCCGGACGCCCTGGAGTTGCTCCTGCGGCACGAGGTGGCGCTGGCGCTGGTGGACGTGCAGATGCCGGGAATGGACGGGTTCGAGCTGGCCGAGTTGATGCGCGGCACCGAGCGGACGCGGCGGGTGCCGATCATCTTCCTGACGGCCGGCAGCGCCGACCGCGGGCGGCGGTTTCGCGGGTACGAGACGGGGGCCGTCGATTTCCTGCACAAGCCGATCGAGCCCGACGTGCTGCGGAGCAAGGCCGAGGTCTTCTTCGAGCTGGACCGCCGGCGGCAGGAGCTGGCCCGTCAGCGCGACGAACTGCAGGCCGCGACCGCCGAGAACGCCCGGCTGCTGGAGGAGAGCCGGCGGACCGCCGAGGCCCTGCGGCAGGCAGACCGCCGCAAGGACGAGTTCCTGGCGATGCTCGCGCACGAGCTGCGCAACCCGCTCGCCCCGGTCCGCAACGCCGTCGAGATCCTGCGGCTGGCCAGGCTGGACGCGGTCGCGGTGAGCAAGGCCCGGGCCATCATCGACCGGCAAGTCTCGCACATGGCCCGCCTGATCGACGACCTGCTCGACGTCGCCCGCATCGCCCGCGGCAAGGTCCGGCTCCGCACCGAGCGGTGCGACCTGGCGGCCGTCGCCCGGCAGACGGCCGAGGACTACCGGCCGACACTCACCGCTGCCGGGCTGACCCTGGAGGTGGATGCCCCGGACCGGCCGCTGCCCGTGACCGGCGACCCCACCCGGCTGGCCCAGGTGGTCGGGAACCTGCTGCACAATGCGAGCAAGTTCACCCCCCGCGGCGGCCGGGTGGACATCCGCGCGGCCGCCGCCGTCGGGTCGGCGGTCATCACCGTGCAGGACACCGGGGCCGGGATGGACGCCGATGTCCTCTCCCGCCTGTTCGAGCCGTTCGGCCAGGCGGACCAGAGCCCGGACCGCAGCTCGGGCGGGCTCGGGCTAGGACTCGCGCTGGCGAAGGGGCTGATCGAACTCCACAATGGGACGGTGGCCGCCGAGAGCGCCGGGCCGGGCCAGGGCTCGACGTTCACCCTCCGGCTGCCACTGGCCGGGCCGGCCGCGGCCGCCCGGGAGCGCCCGGCGACCGCCGCCCCGTCGCGAGAGGGCGAGCAGCTGCACGTGCTCGTGATCGAGGACAACCGGGACGCCGCCGAGAGTCTGCAGATGCTGCTGACGTTACTGGGACACGACGTGCAGGTGGCCTTCGACGGGCGGGCCGGTCTGACAGCCGCGGCGGTGTCGCGGCCGGACGTGCTGGTGTCCGACCTGGGGCTCCCTGGCGAGCTGGACGGGTACGCGGTCGCCCGCGCGGTGCGGGCCGACCCGACCCTTGCGCCGACGTACCTCATCGCCCTCTCGGGGTACGGCCAGGACGACGACCGGCGGCAGGCCCAGCAGGCCGGGTTCGACCTGCACCTGATCAAGCCGGTCGATCCCGCGGTGCTGGCCCGCACGCTGGCCGCCGTCCCGCGCCGGGGGTAACGGGCCAGCGGCGGGTCCAGGCCAGAGGCCGATTTTTGGCGGTCGGCTGACTTCGAGGCTACTATGCCTGTTCAGGCGGCCTGGCTTCGGCCGCTACCGCCGCACACCAAACCGACGTCTGCGAGGTCCATCATGTCGCGCAAAACCCGCCGGGCCCGGCCGATCCTTCAGGAAGTCGAAGACCGGCTCGTGCCGGCGCCGATCCCGTCCGGGTCCGTGCTCGTCACCCCGGACGACGGAGGCATTCCCCGGGTTAAGGTCGTCGATCCCGCGACCGGCGAGGACGTGGCCGAGTTCCAGGCGTACGAGGACCAGTTTCGCGGCGGGGTCCACGCGGCCCTCGGCGACGTGACCGGGGACGGGGTGGACGACCTGGTGATCGCGCCCGGCCAGGGCGGCGGCCCGCGGATTCGTATCGTGGACGGCCAGACCGGGGCGACCCTGTCCGACTTCTTCGTG